>JBFOLW010000254.1:0-3726 GCA_040830305.1 Erythrobacter sp. | reverse complement strand
CGAAGCGCTTGTAGAAGGCGAGCGCCTTGCGCGCGCAGCGCGGGGTGATGCCGCCGATCGAACGGTCGTTATGCGTCAGTTCCTCGAGGATGCGGCCGGGAAGCACGCGTTCGGGACAATACGCAAGGCTCACATCGGGCTGGCCGTCGGTCAGGCCCGGCAGGGCGAGATCGGGGCGCGCGGCGGCAATCGCATCGCGCATCGCCTCGGTCGTGCCCACCGGCGAGGTCGATTCGAGGATTACCGTGTCGCCCTTCTTGAGCACGGCTGCGACCTTTTCGGCCGCGTTCATCACATAGGAGGTGTCCGGCGTGTGATTGCCGTCCTTGGCGAAGGGCGTCGGCACCGCGATGACAAAGACATCGGCGGGCGCCACCTCGGTCGAGGCCTTCAACAGTCCGCGCTGGACCACCGCCTGAACCAGCCCGTCGAGATCGACCTCCTCGATATGGATCTCGCCCCGGTTGATCGTGTCGACAACGCTCTGCGTAACGTCGACACCGTGCACCGGGCAGCCCGCGCGTGCGATGATCGCAGCGGTGGGCAGGCCGATATAGCCGAGGCCGATGACGCAAACGTCGGGCTTGGTGTCACCACGCATTGAGATTGATCCCCTGAACCTTTGCGTGCGGCTTTAGCGCGTGTCGGTAAATTTTACAGTAACGGAAGTCAGGCTGAAGCTAGCAGGTCCGCGATGCGCTTGGCGGAGTGCCCGTCGCCGAACGGATTATGGGCGCGGGCCATTGCCGCATACGCATTTGCATCGTCGAGCAATCGATGGGTTTCGCGTACGATCGTATTGGGATCGGTCCCGACGAGCTTGGCCGTGCCCGCCTCGACACCCTCGGGCCGCTCGGTTGTCTCGCGCATCACGAGCACCGGCTTGCCGAGCGCGGGGGCTTCCTCCTGCACGCCGCCGCTGTCGGTCAGCATGATGTGGCTGATATCGAGCAGGCGCGCGAAATGCGGGTAGTCGAGCGGCTCGATCAGCGCGACGTTGTCGAGCCCGGCGAGCTGCTCGTTCATTACTGCGCGAACGTTGGGATTGAGGTGGACCGGAAAAATAACCGCAACGTCATCTCTGGACGCAATATTTCTAACCGCATTGGCAATATTTTGCATTCCCTCGCCGAAGTTTTCGCGACGATGGCTGGTCACGCCGACGATCCGCTTTCCGGCGAACCGCGTCTCGAGATCGGCCAGGCCCAAAGCCAGTGCCGGCTCGCCCTCAATCCGCTTGGTCACCCAGTGAAGCGCATCGATCACCGTGTTGCCGGTGACGTGGACACGCGTCGGCGCGACATTCTCGCCGAGCAAGGCGGCACGCGCAGTCTCGGTCGGAGCGCAGTGGAGTGCGGCAAAACCGCCCACGACCCGGCGGTTTACCTCTTCGGGCCAGGGGTGGTAGATATCGCCGCTGCGTAGTCCCGCCTCGACATGGCAGACGGGAATCTTGCGATAATAGGCAGCTATCGCGCCCGCCATGACCGTCGTCGTATCGCCCTGCACCACGACCCAGTCGGGACTCTCCTCGTCGAGGACCTTTCCGATTTTGACGAGCGCGCGAGCGGTCAGGGCATCAAGCGTCTGTCCCGGCGTCATCAGGTCGAGATCGTGGTCGGGAGCGATCCCGGCGATAGCGAGTACCTGGTCGAGCATTTCGCGGTGCTGCGCGGAAATGCAGACACGGCTCTCGAAGCGCTCGTCCCCTGCCAGCACATGGACCAGCGGGAACAGCTTGATCGCCTCGGGACGCGTCCCGAACACGGTGAGGATCTTCCGGCGCGAAGTCATGCGCGCCTAGTAACGGCAAATGGTTAAGCGGCGATAGAGCCTATAGCGGTTCGTCGGCAGCCTCGGGCTGCGGCAACGCCTCCCCATCGCCGATCTCGGCTCCACGCTCGCGTTCGAGCCGCTCCATATATTCGCGCTCGATCATCTCGACGCGCTCCTGTTCGGCGGCGGCGTCTTCGTCGATTGTTGCCAAGCGCCTGGCTCGCTCGGCGGCGATGATTTCGCCGAAACGAACGCCCGCGTTGTTGGCCTTGTCGGCATAGGCTGCGTTGATCATTTCCTGCGTGCAGCCCGTAAAACCGCCCGCGCCGGTGGGCGAACAGGACATGGTGCCAAAATCGCCCGCCATTTCGAACCGCTCGACGCGCTCCGCCCACGACTGGTTTTCCGGACTGTCCGAGAACCGCAGGTTCTGCGGAATGCGATAGCGTTCGTTCTCTGCCTTTCGCGCGCAAACGACGATCTGGTCGGCCGTGCTCTGCGGGCACTCATCGTCGCCATATACGATGACCATGTTGTAGCTATCATCCCCGGTTTCGACGCTTTCCTGCGCCTGCACGGATGCAGGTATGGCAAGCGCGAGGCTGGCTAGGGCAATCAGCGGTTTCGACATGGCGGTCCTCTCGGCGAAATCTGACAGCGGGCAATTAGCGCCCGCATGGGTGAACTCTGTATGAAGCGCGTATTCGGGGACGCCGGTTCCCGTCAGACACGCTCCGAGATGCGAATTGCAGCGCGGCAGCCGAGGCGAATGATGCCCGAGAGCAGCGGGTAGGCGGGTGCGCGCTCGGCCCCGGCGGCCAGCGCCGCGTCGCGATGCTCGCGCTCGTCCTCGCGGAACTCTTCGATCATCGCGGCCAGTTCGGGGTCCTCGCCCGTCTCGTGCAAGCGGTCCAGCTGCTTCGAATAATGGTCATCGATCTCGGTTTCGACCGCGGCCGTGCAGGCCATCGCCGCCTCGGGCCCCATCAGCGCGGTCACGGCACCCAGTGCAAACCCCGCCCGGTCCCAGAATGGCTGGAGCGCGGTCGGGCGGACCCCACGGCGCGCCATGAGCGCATCGAATTTTTCCCGGTGTCCGGCCTCCTGCTCGGCCATGCCGGCAATCTCCGCCGAGTCCGGGCCGCGATCTCCCATGACGGCGAGCTGGCCTGCATAGATCCGCGTGGCCCCGAATTCTCCGGCCTGATCGACGCGGATCATGCGGGCAATGTGATCGGGAACCTTGGTCATGCGCGGCGATCCTTTGCCAGTAGTCCGAGAACGGCGAGCCCCCCGGCGGTCGAAAGCAGGAAGTTATACCCCGCAAGGCTGATCCCGAACAAGGTCCAGGCAGGCGCATCGCAGCGGACCAGCGGGGTGTTCATGATATCGTCGAGCGCATTGCCGCTGCCCCCACTCCCGACGACTGCGCAGGAAGTGATCCCCGGCCACCAACCGTATTCGACACCCGCATGGAACAGGCCGATCGCGCCCGATACCAGAATGGCGAGCGCCGCAGCGGCGATCCACAAGCGTCGCGGCGCGACGGCAAAGCCGAGGAGGCCAAAGCCAAGCGCCGCAAAATGCGGCCAGCGTTGCCACCAGCACATCTCGCACGGGAAGAGGCCGAAACCGTATTCGGACACATAGGCACCGCCGAGCAGCACCGCGGGAACGGCCAGCGCGATGATACGGGCAAGGCTTGCGTGCTGCGAAAGGCTCATGGCTTGCGACCTAGCCTATCTCGCGCGGGCGGCAATACTCTTCGGGCTGGTGCGGCGCAGCGTCTCGAGCGCGTAATGCAGCTGAAAGTCCTCGATCCCCTTCGCTTCGAGCTCTTCCGCGGTCTGCTGGAAACGAGGGTCCTCGCGCGCATCCTTTTCTACCGCATCGTCCGCGAGACCGATCTCGTTGATCAGATGACCGCGCAGGTCCGATTCGCGCATCTGG
>JBFOLW010000253.1:0-13113 GCA_040830305.1 Erythrobacter sp. | reverse complement strand
TTACCTGCCAGATCGCGTTGGCGATGTCGCCGATCACCTCGATCTGCGGGAAATAGACCGGGTCGACCTCGGCGCTCTTGTTGCTGACATGGATGACCGTGTGGCCGTCGTCATGCATGAAGAAGGGCGGCTTCTCGATCACGTCGTGACCGACATTGACGATGACATCGGCCTCTTCGATCGCGCGGTGGCAGAAATCGCCTGCACTCAGTGCCGCGCAGCCGAGAAACAGCGGATGCCGCTCGTCAAGCACGCCCTTGCCCATCTGCGTATGGACGAAGGGAATGCCGGTCTTCTCGACGAATTCGGCGAGCATCTTGCCGGTCATCTTGCGATTGGCGCCCGCCCCGATGACGAGGATTGGCTTGCGCGCCTGTTCCAGCGCCGCGACCGCCTGGCCGACCGCCTTGGGTTCGGCGCTGGGCCGCCGCGCGACGCTGCGCGCGATGGGCGTCGCAGACGTCGGCTCTGCGGCAATATCCTCGGGCAGTTCGAGGTGGACCGCGCCGGGCTTTTCCTCTTCGGCGAGGCGATAGGCCTCGCGGACACGGCTCGGGATGTTGTCGCCCGCATGCAGCTGGCGGGTGTATTTGGTGAGGGGCTCCATCATCGCGACCACGTCGAGAATCTGGAACTGGCCCTGCTTCGATTTCTTGATCGGCTTCTGCCCGGTGATCATCATCATCGGCATCCCGCCGAGCTGCGCATAGGCGGCAGCAGTGACCAGATTGGTCGCGCCGGGCCCCAGCGTGGCGATGCACACGCCGGTCTTGCCGGTGTGCCGGCCATAGGTCGCGGCCATGAAACCGGCCCCCTGTTCGTGGCGCGTCAGCACCAGCCTGATCTGCTGCGAGCGGCTGAGGCTGTCGAGCAGGTCGAGGTTCTCCTCTCCCGGGACGCCGAAGATATACTCGCAGCCCTCGGCTTCGAGACACTCCACGAACAGGTCGGATGCTTTTCTCGTGTCGGTCATGCTGCGCAAATCTCCCCTTGCGATGTCCGGGCGGGACATCGGGCCATTCGCAACCGCAGCGCGTGTAGTTACACGTCGGCTTGCGGCCTAACAGACCGCAGGGGCCGAGTCAGTAGCCGAGCTCGAGGTCGAGCTGCGGCTCGACCGGCTCGCCGCGGTGCCAGCGCTCGAGGTTCTCGATAAAACGATCGGCGCTGCGCTGGAACATCTTGGTCTGCGCGCGGCCCGACAGGTGCATGGTGACCTGCGCATTGTCGAGCGCCCACAGCGGATGGTCTTCGGGCAGCGGTTCGGGATCGGTCACGTCGAGCAGCGCGGCCTCGATCTTGTTCTCCTTGAGCGCCGCGACCAGCGCCTCCTGGTCGACCACGTCGCCCCGCGCGATGTTCACCAGTACGCCGTTGGGGCGCATCGCGGCGAGTTCCATCGCGCCGATCATGTGCCTGGTCTCGGGAGTGGAAGGAACCGCCAGCACGACCCAGTCGAACTCGCCCAGCTTCTCGCGCCACTCGCCGGGCTTCAGGGCACCGTCGGCACCCGATCGGCGTACCGGCACGACCTTCATGTCAAACGCCTCTAGCCGCGTCTTGACCAGCCGGCCGATCGCGCCGAGGCCGAGCAGCAACACGCGCTCGCCCGACAATTCGCGCTTGCCCGGGCTGTCGAGCAACCATTCGTGCCGGTCCTGCGCGCGGACCACCTCGCGATAGCCCTTGGCATGCGCGAGCATCAGCATGACGACATATTCGGCGATGGTGATGGCGTTGATGCCGACGCCGTTGGTGACCGTGACACCGCGCTGCTTGAGCAGTTCGAGCGGCATGAAATCGAGCCCGGCGTAGATCGAGTTCATCCATTTGAGGTTCGTCGCGGCCTGCGCAATCTCGATCATCGGCTCCTTCTCGTTGAGGTCGAACCAGCCGATTTCCGCCTCCGGCGCGTACTCCAGCGCCTGTTCCTTGCTCGCGAACCACAACGGCTCGACCCATTCGGGCAGGCGCGGCTCGACCAGCGGGCGGATAAGGGCAGACAAAGCGGCTTTGGTCATCGATTTCTCCTCGACGCCACCTGTTGCCGCTTCAGTCGCTTTTCGCAAACCGTTCCTTGCGGCGACTGGCGATGTCGACGATCGCTTCGGCGACCTCGCTGGCATTGCGCAGCACGTGGCTGGGCGGGACCTGCATGATGTCGACGCGGTATTGCTCCTGCCAGCGTTCGCGGTCGCTGTCGTTCTTCGGCTTGAACGGATCGTCGTCGACCTCGATCGCGAGATGCGCCTCGGCGCAGTAGAGCGGGAGGATGAATCCCTCGGCCTCGTGGTCGCGGACGAATTGCAGGCCCTTCGGCGTATCCTTGAGATGCTGCCAGAGGAGGGTCTGCGGATCGGCCATGGTCAGAGCTTCCATTCCCAACCGAGCGGGTCGCCGTCCATCACCTCGACGCCTTTTTCCCCAAGGCTTTCGCGAATCGCGTCGGAAGTGGCGAAATCCTTGGCCATGCGCGCCTCCTTGCGGCGGATCAGCTCGGCCTCGATCTCGGCTTCGGTGATCTGCGCGTCCTTGGGGCGGATGCGCAAGTCGGTACGTGTCAGGCCGAAAAGGTCGAGGCCGAGGACCGCGTCCATCTCCTCGATTACCGCGCGCTTGACGCCTGCATCGACCTTCTTGACCGCAAGCGCCTCTTCGAGAGCGACCAGCGCGACCGCGGTGTTGAGGTCATCCGAAATAGCCTCGGCAAACTTGGCGCGGATGGCAACTAATTTCTGGTGCGAGGGATCGCCCGCAGGCGCGTCCTTCAATCGCTCGACCGCCATTACGATCCGCTTGAGCCGCGTAAGCGCCGCCTGCAAGCCTTCCCATGAGAACTCCAATTCGCTGCGGTAGTGCGCCTGCAGGCACATCATGCGGTAAGCTAAAGGCGAATACCCCTTGTCGACCAGCAGTGGCAGCCGCAGGAACTCGCCAGCGCTCTTCGACATCTTGCCGCTGCGCTCGACAAGGAAGTTGTTGTGCATCCAGATCTTCGCGCCCGAATGGGTCGCTTGGTCGAGGCTACCGCAGCCGCAGAAGGCCTGGTTCTGCGCGATCTCGTTGGGATGATGGATCTCGCGGTGGTCGATCCCGCCAGTGTGGATGTCGAAGGGGAAACCGAGCAGCTTCTCGCCCATGACCGAGCATTCGAGATGCCAGCCGGGCGCGCCCTTGCCCCATGGCGAATCCCATTCCATCTGCCGCGTTTCGCCCGCCGGCGTCTTGCGCCAGATGGCGAAATCGGCGGCGTTGCGCTTGCCCTCGACCGTATCGATCCGGCCTTCACCCTCTTCGGTGACCGCGCGCGCGAGCTTACCATAATCGCCGACGGTCGAGACGTCGAAATAGAGCCCGCTGTCGAGCTCGTAGCAATGCTTGTCGGCGATACCTTGCGCGAATTCGATCATCTCGGCGATGTAATCGGTGGCGACCGACCACTTGGCAGGCTGGCGGATGTTGAGAGCCTTTACGTCCGCCCAATAGGCCTCGGTATAGTGCTTGGCGATGTCCCAGATCGACTGCGCTTTCTCCGCAGCCATCTTTTCCATCTTGTCCTCGCCCGCATCGGCATCGTCGGTCAGGTGGCCGACATCGGTGATGTTGATGATATGGGTGAGGTCGTACCCCTTCCAGCTCAGCGTCCGGCCCAGCACGTCGGCGAAGACATAAGCGCGCATATTGCCGATGTGGGGGTAGTTGTAGACCGTCGGCCCGCAGGAATAGACGCGCGCCTCGCCCTCGTGGACGGGCTCGAAGACTTCGATTGCGCGAGTCAGCGAGTTGAACAGCTTGAGCGGCGTGTCGGTCATGCCTCGCGCATTAGGTGGCGCCGCGCCTACTGCCAACCCTCCCAGCGCACGCTTTCATCGAGTGGGGCGCGCTGGACCTCGAAATTGTTCACCGGCGCCTCCGCGTCGCGGTAGCCGATGGCGACGCCGCAGAAGAAGGTGTGATCCTCGGGGATGTCGACCACCTCGCGGATCTGCGGCGAATAGACTGCCCAGGCTTCCTGGAAACAGGTGTCGAGCCCCTCCTCGCGGCACAGCAGGCCGATGGTCTGCAGCCACATGCCGATATCGCTCCATTGCGGCGGGCCCATGTATTTGGGCGTATGGACCAGCATCAGCACCGGCGCGCCGAAAGCGCGGAAGTTGTTGGCGAACCACATCAGCCGCTTGCCCTTCTCCTCGCGCGAGATTTCAAGCGCGCCATACATGTCCTCGCCCACCCCGCGGCGGCGCTGTTCATAGGCGCCGTCGAGTTCGGGCGGATAGACATGATACTCGGGCGCAAACGCCTCGCGCCCCTTTGGCAAGTCCTGCGCGACACGCGCGAACAGCTTCTGCATCGGCTCGCCGGTGAGGACGATCCCGTGCCACGGCTGCGTGTTGCCGCCCGACGGGCTGCGCTGCGCTTTCTCGAGGATGCGGGTGAGCACATTGCGCTCGACCGGCTGCTGCGTGAAGGCGCGCACGGAGCGGCGCGATTGGACGGCTTCGGAAACGTTCATTGTCACTCCCATTCGAACACGACCGCGCCGCGTTCCTCCATATCTTTGAGCGAGCGGTAGAAGGCGATTGCCTGCGCGTCATCCCCTTCCGCCGCGAGCCAGACTGGCCACAGCCCGTTGGCCTTCGCATGGCGCCGAACCGCTCGCATCATGCGCGTCGCAATGCCGCGCCGACGAAAGCCTTCGCGCGTCTCAAGCTCGTTGATGAATAGATGCGGCGTCTTGTCAGGATGGAGAATGCTGGTCGCGCTGACAAAACCTACAGGTTGCCCATCCAGAAGCGCAAGCCACAGGAAATCGCGATCGCTGGCCAGGAAATCTCGGGTCTGCTCAGCGATCGGGCGGTTGTCGAAGATATCGGCTGCAGCGCTCACGAGCGCGTGGTCGTCGGGTCCCAGCAACCGGATCACCAGAGCCCCGGCCGACACTTCGCTATTCGACCTCGAACAGGTCGGCCAACTGTTCGATGATCGTCCCGCCCAATTGCTCGACATCCATGATCGTCACCGAGCGCTTGTAATAGCGGGTCACATCGTGCCCGATACCGATCGCGGCGAGCTGCACCGGCGACTGCTTCTCGATCCAGTCGATCACCTTGCGCAGGTGGCTTTCGAGGAAGCCCGCCTGGTTGACGCTCAGCGTGCTGTCGTCGACCGGCGCGCCGTCGGAAATGACCATCAGGATGCGGCGGTCTTCGGGGCGGCGGAGCAGGCGATCATGCGCCCATAGCAGCGCCTCGCCGTCGATATTTTCCTTGAGCAGCCCCTCGCGCATCATCAGGCCGAGATTGCGGCGCGCGCGGCGCCAGGGCTCGTCGGCCTTCTTGTAGAGGATGTGGCGCAAATCGTTGAGGCGGCCGGGATTGGCCGGGCGGCCATCGGAGAGCCAGGCCTCGCGGCTCTGCCCGCCCTTCCATGCCCGCGTGGTGAAGCCGAGGATTTCGGTCTTAACGCCGCAGCGTTCGAGCGTTCGCGCAAGGATATCGGCGCTGATAGCGGCGATGCTGATCGGCCGCCCGCGCATGCTGCCCGAATTGTCGATCAGCAGCGTGACCACCGTGTCCTTGAACTCGGTGTCGCGCTCGATCTTGTAGCTGAGCGCATGGCCGGGGCTGACCACCACGCGGGTCAGCCGCGCGGCATCGAGCAGGCCCTCTTCCTGGTCGAAATCCCAGCTGCGGTTCTGCTGCGCCATCAGGCGACGCTGCAGCCGGTTGGCCAGCCGCGTGACCACGCCCTGCAGCCCGGCAAGCTGGCTGTCGAGATAGGTGCGCAGCCGCTCGAGCTCTTCGAAATCGCACAGCTCGCCCGCCTCGATCTCTTCGTCGAACTTGTGCGTATAGGCGATGTATTCGAAGGTTTCGGGAAAGTCGGTCCACGGGCGGTTGGGGCGGACGGGCTGCATGCCCTCCTCGCCATCGTCCGACGGATCGCCATCGGACATCTGCTGCTCGCCCTCGACCTCCTGGTCGGCATCGCCCTCGGCCTCGCCGTCGCTGACCTCGCTGCGCGCATCGGCGGATTCGGGCTCGGCACCGCCCTCGTCTTCCTCGTCGCTCTCCTGGTCCTCGGGGTTTTCGCCCTCCTCCTCGTCGCCGTCCTCCGCATCGCTCGGATCGGGGCTGTCGGGCAAGGTCAGGTCGAGATGCCGCAGCATGTCGAGCGTCAGGTCCTGGAAGGCACGCTGGTCGTCGAGCGCCCCGGCCAGTCCCTCCATGTCGGTGCCGATCTTGGCGAGGATATCCTCGCGCACGAGGTCGACGCCCGCGCGCGCCCGCTCGGGCACTTCCTCGCCGGTCAGTGCCTCGCGCAGCATCAGCGAAAGCGCGGTCGGCAGCGGGACCTCGCTCGCCTGCTCGGCGCGCACGATGGCATCGGCGGCGGTGCGCATCTCGACCGCCGAATTGAGGTTGTCGCGGATCCCCGCGTAACTGTTCGACCCGATCGCCTCGTAGCGGACCTGCTCGATCGCGTCGTAGCAGGCGCGCGCGATCGGTTCGGGCGGCGCACCCTTGCCGTGCAACGATTCGTCGTGGTGGCGCAGCCGGAGCGAGAAGCTGTCGGCGAACCCCCGCGCCTCGATCGCCTGGTCGCGCGGCAGATTGCGGCCCGGGAGCGGCACACGGAAGTTCTTGCCGCTTTGCGCGGGCGCATCCGCGCTCCACGCGACTTCGACTTCGGGTTCGTGAGCCAGCGCGCGGGCAGCGCCGGTCAGCGCCTGCTTGAAGCGATCGAGAGGAGTCTGGTCGGTCACGCGTGTCTAGTTAGGACGTCGGGATGCTCTGGCCAGTCTTTTCCCAATCCTTGAGAAAGCCTTCGATACCCTTGTCGGTCAGGACATGCTTGAACAGGCCCTTGATCACGCCCGCAGGCATGGTCGCGACATCCGCGCCGATCCGCGCACTTTCGAGTACGTGGACGGGGTTGCGCACGCTGGCGACGAGGATCTCGGTCGTGAAGCCGGGATAGTTGTCGTAGATCAGGCGGATGTCGCGGATCAGCGCCATGCCGTCGAAGCCGTTGTCGTCGTGCCGGCCGACGAAGGGCGAGACGAAACTCGCCCCCGCCTTGGCCGCGAGCAGCGCCTGGTTGGCCGAGAAGCACAGCGTCACATTGACCATCGTGCCGTCCGAGGTGAGCTTCTTGCAGGTCTTGAGGCCGTCGATCGTCAGCGGCACCTTGATGCAGACATTGTCCGCGATCTTGCGCAGCGCTTCGGCCTCTTTCATCATGGTTTCATGGTCGAGCGCGACCACTTCGGCGCTCACCGGGCCATCGACGATGTCGCAGATTTCCTTGGTCACTTCCATGAAGTCGCGCCCCGACTTGGCGATCAGCGAAGGATTGGTAGTGACGCCATCGAGCAGGCCGGTGTCGGCCAGTTCCTTGATGTCGGCGATGTCGGCAGTGTCGACGAAAAACTTCATGGGTGCGGGCTCCGAAACATTTGGCGGCGCGATTCGCCGCGTTTCGCACCCGCATAGCAGGCTCGTGCAGCAGGAACAGGGCGGCTAGCGCGCAATGGACCCCGGTGACCTTCGTCGAAGCCGGTTGACCTTTCGTTCGAGTGTTGTGGCCATCTTGGCGCGAAGCGTTATCTACAACTGTCATCGAATCGCAATCGAGACTGAAGGGAGAGACGGATGCGAACAGCACTTCTTGCAGCCATTGCACTGGCAATGTGCAGCGCAAATGCGCAGGCACAGGAGACGCCGCCGTCAGGCGATCAAGCCGGTGCTCCGCTGACGCGCGCCAATCTGGAGAAACGTATCGATGCCTTCATGCAGGGTCGCCGCGGGCTGGTGCATGTGCGCCTCGACGGGGCCGAGGTGCTGGCCAAGGGTTACGGCAAGGCCAACCCGCAGCTCGGATCGGGGATCGACGGAGACACGGTGTTCGGTATCGGATCACGCCCGATCGACTTCACGACTGCGGCTGTGATGTTGCTGCAGCATCAAGGCAAGCTCGCCTTCGACGACACGCTGGCCGACCATTTCGACAATGTCCCGGCCGATCGCGCCGGGATGACCATCCGCCACATGATGGGCGGGCGATCGGGTCTTCCCGATTTTCCCGCCAACGCGAGCGACGCGGACGCCGACCTTACCTGGATTACCCGCGACGAATTCATCGAACGGACGCTGGCGGTCCCGTTGCTGTTTGCCCCCGGTGAAGGCGAGGCGCATTCGCACTGGGCCTTCGGTGTGCTTGCCGCAATCGTCGAGAAGCGCAGCGGACAGCCCTATGCAGAGTTCCTGCGCGAGAATTTCTTCGATCCTGCGGGGATGCAGCGAACGGGCGATTATGGCGAGAGCCGCGACTTGCCGCTCGAAGCCTTCGCCGTTGGCGGCGGCAAGCAGGTCGGCCTGCCGAACATCCCGCCGAATTGGGGACCAACCTCGTGGCTGGTCTTGGGCAGCGGCGGGATGTTCTCGACCTTGAACGACCTGCGGCGCTTCTACGCCTTCTTGATGCAGACCAATCTTCTGGGCGCGGAGAACACCCGCCACTTTGCCGGCGAGACAGCGCAGATCGACGGGTCGGAGCGCGGGTTCGAACTCTTGACCCTGACGAGCGAGGGCCGCCGCAACGAAGCGTGGATCTTGCTGAGCGATGCGCGCGGCCCCGGTACCGTCGAGCCCCTAATCCGGCCGCTGATGTCTCTCGTGCGCGGGAACTAGTACCCCGCGCCCGGTCCGAACACGCCGACGATCAGCGGGTCGCGCGTCGCCTGCGGGTCGCGGCGGATGGCGGCTTCCTCCGCGCCGATCTCGCGCCAGATCGTGTCGTCGATCCTGTCGGCGAACCGGGTGGTCGCTCCGGCCAGGTCGACACCGGTCAGACCGCGCAGCAGTTCGCCGACCAGCGGATCGCTGGCCACGCGCATCGCACTGCCCAGCTCGGGGACCATCGCCTCGACCAGCGTCCTGCCCATCGAGCCGCGCAGGAAGGCGGTCGCCGCACTCGGCCCGCCGCGCACGAGGTCGATCGCGTTTTGGATGCCGATGGTGCGTACCGCTTCGGTTACCAGCGGTGCGGCGCGCTCGGCGCCCTCATAGGCGATATCGGCAAAGGCGTCCTCGAGCCGGCTCTTGAACAGCGCCGAGGTGAGGATGCGGGTGAGTACATCGCCGCGGGTGCCGAGCATGTCGCCGAGGCCGAGCTGCGCGACCTGCCGGTCCCAGAAGCCGTCGCCCTCGAGCATGCGCGCGAATGCGCGTTCGCTCGACAGGAACAGCAGGCGCTCGACCGCATCGACCATGCTGAAGCCGGGCAGGCTTGCGCAGCCGGGCAGAACCAGCAGGCCTCCGCCTGCAGCAATACCGCCAAGGAAAGCCCGTCTGCCGGTGCGGTTCACGAGAATATCGGTCATATCGTCAGTCCTCTTGCATCCCACCCTTGTTTCACTCCCATCGCGCCGCCCATATGGCCCGGCCATGAACCGCGTGCGCTGCCTCGTCCTCAATGCCGCCCTCGGGCCACTCGACTACAAGGTGCCCGAGGGCCTCGAAGTCGGCCCCGGCTCGGTGGTCGAATGCCCGCTGGGCCCGCGCACGATCATCGGGATCGTCTGGGAGGCTGAACGGCTTCCCGGGACCGAGGTTCCGGCGGAGAAGCTGCGCAACCTCAGGGGGATACTGCCCGTCCCGCCACTCTCCGCACCGCTGCGGCGGCTGATCGAATGGACCGCCGACTATTACGTTGCCTCGCTCGCCAGCGTCGCGCGGATGGCGCTGTCCTCGGGCGGTGCGCTCAAGGGCCCGGCGACGATGACTGAGTACCGCCTGACCGGGGGCATGCCCGAACGCATGACGCCGCAAAGGCACGCGGCGATGGAGGCGCTGGAGGGCGAGCAGGCGACCATCCGCGAACTGGCGGGCATCGCGGGTGTCTCCGAAGGCGTGTTGCGCGGGCTCGTCAATCAGGGTGTCCTCGAACCGGTCGAGGTCGATTGCGACCGCCCCTATCCCGAGGCGCGGCCCGATTTCGCGCAGGTCGAATTGAGCGCGGAACAGGGCGAAGCCTCGGCGATCTTCGCCAAAGCCGTGCGCGCGGCCGAATTCGCGCCCTTCCTGCTCGACGGGGTGACCGGGTCGGGCAAGACCGAGACCTATTTCGAACCCGTCGCAGAAGCGCTTCGGATGGGCCGCCAGGTGCTCGTCCTGCTACCCGAAATCGCGCTCACCGAAAACTTCCTCCACCGCTTCGAGGAGCGTTTTGGCGCCGCACCGGTGCTGTGGCACAGCTCGCTCAAATCGACCGAGCGCCGCCGCGCCTATCGCGCCGTGGCAGATGGCAGCGCGCAGGTCGTCGTCGGTGCGCGCTCGGCACTGTTCTTGCCTTTCGCACAGCTCGGCTTGATCGTGGTCGACGAGGCGCACGAGACCAGCTTCAAGCAGGAAGACGGCGTGCGCTACAATGCGCGCGACGTCGCGGTCATGCGCGGGCATTTCGAGAAGGTCCCGGTGGTCCTCGCCAGCGCGACGCCCGCGCTCGAAAGCCTGCAGATGGCCGAGAGCGGGATCTATACCAAGGTCGACCTGCCCAGCCGCTTCGGCGGAGCGAAATTGCCCTCGATCGACACGATCGACCTGACCGAGGAAAAGCCGCCGCAGGGCATGTGGCTGGCGCAGCGGCTGGTCGACGGGATCGAAGAGCGGCTCGAGCGCGGCGAACAGTCGCTGCTGTTCCTCAATCGCCGCGGCTATGCGCCGCTGACGCTGTGCCGCAATTGCGGCTTTCGCTACCAGTGCCCCAATTGCAGCGCCTGGCTGGTCGAACACCGCTTCACCAACCGGCTTGCCTGCCACCATTGCGGGCACGAGGCCCCCGCCCCGCAGGCCTGCACCGAATGCGGCGAGCCCGACTGCCTTGTCGCCTGCGGCCCTGGCGTCGAACGCATTGCCGACGAGGTGGCCGAGCGGCTGCCGCAAGCGCGTGTCTTCGTCGCCACATCGGACACGCTCAATTCGCCCGGCCGCGCGGCGGAGTTCATCGCCGCGGTCGAGGCGCGCGAGGTCGACGTCATCGTCGGCACGCAACTGGTAACCAAGGGGTTCCATTTCCCCGAGCTGACGCTGGTCGGCGTAGTCGATGCCGACCTCGGCCTCGAAGGCGGCGATTTGCGCGCGGGCGAGCGAACCTACCAACAGGTGGCGCAGGTCGCGGGGCGCGCGGGGCGTGGTTCGAAACTGGGCCAAGTGCTGCTCCAGACGCGCCATCCCGAAGCGCCGGTCATCGCTGCTTTGGCAGCCGGGGACCGCGACGCCTTCTATTCCGCAGAGACCGAGATGCGCCGCGAGGCGGGTGCCCCGCCCTTCGGTCGCTGGGCTTCGATCATCGTCTCGAGCGAGGACGATGCCGAGGCGCGCGAAGCCGCCAACCGCCTCGGAGCCTTCCGCCCTGACGTGGCCGATTGCGTGATCCTCGGTCCCGCGCCTGCCCCGATGGCGCTGCTGCGGGGCCGCTATCGCTATCGCTTCCTGATCAACGCCCGGCGCAGTGTCCAATTGCAGGATGTGATCCGCCACTGGCTGGCGCGGCTGAACCACCCGCCCGGCGTGCGCGTGGCGGTGGACATCGATCCTTATAGTTTCGTCTAATCCCGTTCGTACAGGCTCGAATAGGGGCCGAAGCTTACTTCGACCCGGCGATTCTGCTGTTCGCTCACCCCATCGCCTGTAGGAATACGCAGCTCTGAGTGTCCGAAATTCTGGACCTGTATATCGTCGCGAGGAATGCCTCGCGCTTCTAGATACGACCTCACCGTCTGGATTCTCTTGTCAGCAACCAACGGGCTCTCGCTGGTGTCCGTATGGCCAGAGATAAATGTCGCGCTGTTACCGCAATGACCGACGGAATCTATTGCATTGTCGAGTACCTTCCTGCCTTCCGGCCCGATAAACCCTCGACCATGGTCGAAAAAAACGAAGTAGGGCCCGGAAGCGCAGGTGAGCGCTCCGAGCGGCGCCTGTATCGCGAATGCATAATAGCCGGCGAAGCCGATGAAAATCACGCGTAGTTTTCTCTTCAAAACCGGTCTCCCAGATTGAAAACACCTGATAGAATCATAGCCAACCGTATCGAAGGCTAATCCTGTTCACCGTCGTACACGGCACGCGCAGCCTCGACCGCGCCGATATTGGCGATCGCCCAATTGCCGAGGCGGGCGACCGGATCGCACAGGGACCGGCCAAGCGGGGTGAGTGCATAATCGACCCGCGGCGGTACGCTGGGTGTCACCGTCCGGCTGATCAGCCCGTCGCGTTCCAGCAGGCGGAGCGTGCGGGTCAGCATGCGCTGCGAAATGCCGGGAATATCGCGGCGCAGCTGGTTGAACCGGCGCGCCCCGCCTTCCAGCGCCATCACCACGCGCACCGACCATTTGTCGCCCACGCGCGCGAGGATGTCGTTGACCGCGCTGCATTGCGGCGCGTCGTGCACCTCCAAGGTTACACCGGTGTCCCTATTGGACGCCGAAGTGCCTTCTTGAACGGCTTGGG
Source organism: Erythrobacter sp. (assembly GCA_040830305.1). Classification (GTDB taxonomy): domain Bacteria; phylum Pseudomonadota; class Alphaproteobacteria; order Sphingomonadales; family Sphingomonadaceae; genus Qipengyuania. Next base: position 598 of record JBFOLW010000253.1, on the reverse strand, counting down.
GTACAGTTTCCATATGGCCTCCAAGTTATCGATAGTAACTATGGAGTTTCCGACGTGCAAATCCTTCGTATCGACAGTTCGACCACGGGCGAGCAGTCCATCAGCCGCAAGCTCACCGACGACTTGCTCGCGCATTTCACCGCCAAGCATCCCGATGCCAAGGTGGTGACGCGCGACCTCGTGGCCGAGCCGCTGGCGCATATCGATCCGATCACCACCAGCGCGATCCGCACGCCTCCCGAAACGCACGCGGAAGCGGTAGCCGCCGCCTACCCCAGCGAGCGCGCGGTGCTCGACGAGTTCCTTGCCAGCGACGTGGTGATCGTGTTCGCGCCGATGTACAATTTCTCCATTCCCTCGCAGCTCAAGGCCGGGCTCGACCGGCTCGGCGTGCCGCGGGTCACCTTCAAATATGGCGAGAACGGGGTCGAAGGACTGGCCCGGGGGCGCAAGGGCGTGATCGCCTCGGCGCGCGGCGGCGAATATTCGACCGACCCGCTGGCCGAGAACCAGGGAAGCCTGCTGACCGCCTTCCTCGGTTTCATCGGGGGGGAAGACGTGCACTTCGTCCGCGTCGAGAAAACGGGTTACCGACCCC
>JBFOLW010000252.1:0-5361 GCA_040830305.1 Erythrobacter sp. | reverse complement strand
TATCGGACCGTTCCAGGTAAACGCCTGCCCGTTCCGGCCCGAGCGGCTCGGCAACACGCAGTCGAACATGTCGACCCCGCGCTCGACCGCGCCGACCAAATCGTCGGGCTTGCCTACCCCCATGAGGTAGCGCGGGCGATCTTGCGGTAGCTGACCGGGAGCGAAATCGAGCGTGGCGAACATCGCCTCCTGCCCCTCGCCCACAGCTAGGCCGCCGATCGCATAGCCGTCGAAACCGATCTCGGCCAGCTTGTCGGCGCTGATCCGGCGCAGCTTCTCGTCGAGCGCGCCCTGCTGGATGCCGAACAGCGCCGAGCGCGCCGCATGCTCGCCCCCTGCATCGAAGCCGTCGCGGCTGCGCTTGGCCCAGCGCATCGACATCTCCATGCTCGCCGCGATCTCGTCGCGCGGACGGTCGGCACGCGGGCACTCGTCGAAGGCCATGACGATATCGCTTCCGAGCAAGCGCTGGATTTCCATGCTGCGTTCGGGCGTAAGCATGTGTTTCGAGCCGTCGATGTGGCTGCGGAACTCGACGCCCTTTTCCGTCAGCTTTCTAAGGTCCGAGAGGCTCATCACCTGGTAGCCGCCGCTGTCGGTCAGGATCGGGCGGTGCCAGTTCATGAATTTGTGCAGCCCGCCCAGCTTCGCCACCCGCTCGGCGCCCGGGCGCAGCATCAGGTGATAGGTATTGCCGAGGATGATATCCGCGCCGGTCTTGCGGACGGTTTCGGGCTTCATCGCCTTTACCGTCGCTGCGGTGCCGACGGGCATGAACGCGGGCGTGCGAATGTCGCCGCGCAGCATCTCGATCCGCCCGGTGCGCGCGGCGCCGTCGGTGGCATCGATGGTGAAACTGAAGCGCTTGGTCATCGTCAGAAACCGTAGATCAGCGTTGCGCGGGTCAGCGTGTCGGTGGAGACCTTCCCGACCGGTGGGCTGCTGTCGTAGTCGAGCTGGTAGGACATCCGCGCACGCAGGCGATCGCTGACCTGGAAATCGAGGCCTGTGACAAGATTGATCGTCGTATTGTTGCCATCGATGAACACCGCGGCTTCTCCACCCGTCTCGGCGACTGCGCTTGCATCCTGGGTAAGCGTCAGCCGATCGAGTATCTTCCAGTCGAAATCCAGTCCGGCAAGCGCCGCGAGCCGGCTGTCAGTCCGGCCATCGGAGTAATCGGTCACGCGATACGCGGGGCCGGCCTTGACGGACAGGGTGACGCGATCGTTCCTGACAACACGGTAGCCGAGACCGCCGGATATCGCATAGCGTGCGTCGATGCCCTGGATCTGGTCACTTTCGAACTGGGTTAGGCCGTAGGCGAAGACGTTCTCGCCAAATTGCCAGCGTGGCTCGTAGGCGACGAACAGCTGTTCGCGGCTCGTGACCCCGTTCTGGCGTTGGTAGTCGAGGCTCGCGCGCAGGCGGTGCGACCAGTCGATACCCTCTCGGTTGAGCTTGAGGCCTGCCGAAAGGCCGACGGTGTCGCTGTTCCCGCTGGACTGGAAACCGCCGAGCTCGCCCTCCCCCGTCCACATATCGAAGAGGCCGGCATTGCGGATTGCCTCCTCCCGCTCCTCGGCAGCGGCTGCCTGGTTCGCGGCCAGCGTGCTCTGGAAGGCACCCGCGATCAGATCGATCTCGGCCGATTCTTCGGGCCAGGTGGCGCGCGCCAGATCGAGCACGGTCTTTACCTTGGCTTCGTCGCCGGTCGCGATCGCGGCGTCGATCATCGCCTGCGCGCCTTCGGGAAGTTCGGCCTGCGCAGGTACGGTAATACCGGCCAGCAGGAGCGGGAAAAGCATCGGGATCAATCGCATGCCGCGCGCCTAGCCTCTTGTCGGCCCGCTCGCCAGCCCGCAATCGAATGCGTGTCTCAAGCGCGCAGGCGCCACCCGGTCTTGAAGATATAGGCGATCACGCCGACGCAAAATGCCAAGAAGCCGAGCGTGATGGCGAAGCTGAGCCAGATGTCGACATCGCTGCTGCCATAGAAGGTCCAGCGCAGTCCGCTGACCAGATAGACGATCGGATTGGCGAGCGCGATCGTGTCCCACGGCTCGGGCAGCATGTCGATCGAGTAGAAGGTCCCGCCGAGGAATGTCAGCGGGGTCAGGAACAACATCGGGATGATGCCCAGTTTCTCGAAATTGTCCGCCCAGATGCCAAGGATGAAGCCGAACAGGCTGAAGGCTGCCGCGACCAGCATGATGTAGAACACCGCAAGCACTGGATGGGCGATCGAATAATCGACGAACAGGCGCGCGGTCAGCAGGATGATCGTGGCGAGGATGAGGCTCTTGGTCATCGCCGCACCGACGAAGCCGATCAGCGTTTCCGCCACGCCGACCGGCGCGCTGAGCAATTCGTAGATCGTGCCGGTGAAGCGCGGCATGTAGATGCCGAAGCTCGAATTGCTGGTGGTTTCGCCGAGCAGGGTCAGCATCAGCAGGCCAGGGATGATGAAGGCGCCGTATTCCACCCCGCCGAGGTCGGGCATGCGGTTGCCGATCGCCGCGCCGAAAACGATGAAATAGAGCGAGGTAGTCAGGACCGGTGCGAGCACCGACTGGAATGCGGTGCGCAGGAAACGCATCAGCTCGCGGGTGTAGATCGACCAGGTCGAACGCCAGGAGATCATGCCGCGACCTCCCCCTCGCCCAGAAGCGAGACAAAGATCTCCTCGAGGCTGCTTTCGCGCGTGTCGATACCGGTATAGTCGATCCCCGCAGCAATCAGTGCCTTGGTCAGATCGGCAACTTCGGCCTTGCCCTTGCCGGTTCCGTCGCCCCCGCGATAGCAAAGGGACCTTCCGCCCGCTTCCAGCTCAACCGGGAAACGCGCGATTTCCGGCGGCAGCTCGGCCAGCGGCTCGGCCAGCATGATATGCGCCTCGGTCCGGCCGAGCCGTTTCATCATCGCGTCTTTCTCGTCGACCATCAGCAGTCTGCCGCGATTGATGATGCCGACCCGGTCGGCCATCATCTCCGCCTCTTCGATGTAATGCGTTGTCAGGATGATGGTGGTGCCGCGGTCGCGCATCTCGTCGATGATCGCCCACATGCCCTTGCGCAGCTCGACATCGACGCCGGCGGTCGGCTCGTCGAGGAACAACAGGTCGGGTTCGTGCGCCAATGCCTTGGCGATGAGGACCCGGCGCTTCATCCCGCCCGACAGCGCCATGATCCGTTCGTCGCGCTTGTCCCACAGGCTGAGGGATCGCAGGATCTGCTCGATCCTGCCCCTGTCCGGCGCCAGCCCGAACAAGCCGCGCGAATAGCTGACCGCGCGGTGGACCGGCTCGAACATGTCGGTGCTGAGCTCCTGCGGCACGAGCCCGATCCGGCTCCGCGCCTTGCGCCAGTCGCGCGCCATGTCGTGGCCGAAGGCGCGAATCGTGCCCGAAGTCGGCCGGACGAGCCCGCAGACCGCGCCGATAAGCGTGGTCTTGCCCGCGCCGTTGGGGCCGAGCAGCGCGAAAATTTCGCCCTTGCTAATGGTGAGATCGACATCGTCGAGCGCTTTCAGCCCGCCGGGATAGACCTTCGACAGGCCGCTGAGTTCGAGAATCGGATCCACGCCTTCCTAGCTAGCGGCGATCCAGTTGCCGTGGAAGCCCGGCGGGATCACGTGCGGGATGTGGACCGCCGCCACGAGCTCGAGGTTGGTCGCATCGAGGATCTCGAGCGCGCTCGTGCCCTCATTGCGGTCGATCACATAGCCCATGACCCAGCCATCGCCCTCTGGCGCATCTTCGCTGCGCGGCACGAAGACGAACTCGCCCGGAATGCGCCCTTCGCCGAAATCGCGCTGCACGCGTTCCCCCGTTTCGAGATCGTGGCGATAGAGCGGCATGGGCGCGACGAATTCGAGATCGCCATCCTCGGGCAAGCCGGTGACCCAGAGATAGCGATAGTCGCGCGTGAAGAAGCGTTCGTCCGGCCGCGGAAACTCTTGGCCCGAGGGATCGAGCGTCTTGCGCTCGACCTTGCCGCCATTCCCGTCGAGCGTCCAGCGCTCCAGCCCGAGCGACTTTCCGTAGGGCCCCGGCATCGCACCGTCGAAGATCGTCTCATAGGCGCACAGGTCGATCACGACGCGGCCGCGGGCATCCTCGAAACTGTTGCCGACATGGAAGACGTAGCAGGGGTCCACCTCGTGCCAAACCACCTCGGCTCCCGCTCCGCCGCGCGGCAGCAGCCCGACCCGCGCCTGGTGCTCGCGATTCCAGCGATAGGGAAACTTGTGACCCGCCAGCATCGCCGGCATCGAGAAGGTTACCGGCAGGTCGAGGATGACGACGTAGTTTTCGGTCAGCGCGCAGTCATGGATCGAGGGCCCGTCGCGCACCGCAATTTCGGTTTCGCGCAGGACATTTCCGCCCTTGTCCATGGCCACGTGGCGGATCGTGTCCTGCGAAGTCGCCTCGTAACAGATGGCGTGAAACTCTCCGTTGCTCGGGCACTGGTGCGGATGCGCGGTGAAAGAGCCGGTCAGCCCGCCCCCGAAATCGGAATAGGCAACGCTTTCGAGGTTCTCGTCCAGTTCGACCGGAAAGCTGCTCGCCTCGACCAGCGCCATTATCTTGCCGCCGATGTCGAGCACGTTGGTATTCACCGTATCGCCAAAGCCCCGACGGGGCCCGCCTACTGCGGCGGGACCGCCCTTGCCCTCGAGTTCGCGCGAGCGGATGTAACGGTTGCGGTACCATTCGGCCTTGCCGTTCTGCAGCCGGACGCCGTGAACCATCCCGTCGCCGACGAACCAGTGGTGCCCCTTGGTGCCATCGCCAAAGGGATTGGGCCCGATCCGGACATAGCGCCCGTCGAGCTGGGGCGGGATGGCGCCGGTCACTTCGAGACCTTCGAGCGTGAATTCCTCGGCAAGCGGCGTGTGGACACCGCGCAGGAAGGGATTCTTGTCCGCGCCGGGCAACCGCGCGCGGTTGATCGTAGACACCGCCTGGATCGCGGGAGTGACTGCCTTGCGGATGGTTTTTTCGATGACGCTTGCCATGACCGACTCGCTCCGGTTAAAGTGAACGCCGTTAACATAGAGGTCATGGTAACAGTGTCAACATCGCCCGCCACCTATCATCACGGCAACCTGCGCGACGCCTTGCTCGCCGCCGGACTGGAGGCACTAGAGGGTCCCGAAGGCAAAGCGCCTTCGCTGCGCGAATTGGCACGTGCGGTGGGAGTGTCCCCGACTGCCGTCTATCGCCACTTTCCCGACAAGCACGCGCTCGATCAGGCGCTGGCGAACGAGGGCCTGAAGCTGCTTGGACAGGAACAGGCGGCGGCAGCGCGGAAGGTGGGCGGCGGAGCGGCGGGGTTTGCCGAAACAGGGCGCACCTAC
>JBFOLW010000251.1:0-12959 GCA_040830305.1 Erythrobacter sp. | reverse complement strand
GGGGCGCGGGGGGCCTTCACGCCGCGGGGGGCGACGGGGAGCCAGGGGCGGGGGGGTTCCCCCCCGGGCACCGCCGCCAAGCCCCGGTGCCGGCCTCCGCCGCCCCCCACCGGGGGGAGGAGGCCGGCGGTTGGGGGCCGGACAGAATTGCCCAGCTTCCCCCCGCCGCGAGCCGCAACCGTTGCCGCAGCCCAGGCGAATAGCCGCCTGCCGATGCCGTGGCCCATGGCGGGCGGATCGACGAACAGTTTCTCCAGCTCCCACCTGCCGCTCTCGCAGGCCAGTTGCGCGACACCTCGAAGTTCGCCGCTTTCTCGAATCCCCACCGACAAGCCACCTTCGAGATCCGTGGCACGAAGGGCCAATTCGTCACGGCAGGCTTTCATGAACGCCGCATCGTAGCCCCAGTGCGCCTTGGAGCGCAGGCATAGGGCGCTGGCTTCATCCAGCTCCATCTCGGTCAACGGTTGGATAGCGGCAGGCATGCCGCGACCTTCACCCCATCGCGCGCTTGATGCAAAAGAAAAGGGGGCCCGAAAGCCCCCTTCCCCCTATCGATTTGTCCGATCCGCTCAGAAGCGGAAGCGGGCCGCCACACCGTATGTGCGCGGCTGGTTCGGGTAGCCCGAGATCGCCTGGCCCTGCGCGACTGCCGGGAAGATCGTGGTGAGGAAACGATCGTCGAGCAGGTTACGGCCCCAGACGGTCAGTTCCAGACCCATGTCGAAGGCATAGGTGAGCGAAGCGTTGAGGCTGTTCACCTCGCGCTTGAACGCCGCCGCCGCAGTGCGGGCCGGACCGAAGTCGCGCGCGCCCGTTGCCGGGTCCGTCACGATGAAATTGGTCAGGCCGGCCACCATCTGGACCGGAGCCGAATAGGAGAAGTCGCCACGCAGGATAATGCGGTCGCCGTTCGAATTGACTTCCTTGTCGTACTGCGCCCCGAACACGGCCGACAGTTCGGGCACGCCTGCTACCGGCTCTCCCGTGAGGTCGCCAACCGGCGAGGCCACGAAGCTGTCGTACTTCGCGTCGAGATAGGTCATCGCGACGCTCAGCGTAAGCTCATCGCTGGCGTAGAACTGACCGTCAAACTCGACACCGAAGGTTTCCTGCTTGCCGGCATTCGACAGGATGAAGGAAGTCCCTGTGAAGGTGTTCGCCTGGAAGTCCTCGATCGACTGCTGGAAGAAGGTAAGGTTCGCCGCGGCACGGTCCCAATTGCCCTTGATACCGAATTCGAAGACTTCCGAATTCTCGGCATCGGCGAAACGGGTGCCGGGACGCAGGTTGGTGACCGCAAGGCCCTGTGCCTGAAGAGCGGCAAAGTCGGCCGGAAGCGGACGGCTGTCACGCGACAGGTTGAAGCTCGGTGCCTTGTAGCCGGTCGCCCAGCTTGCATAGACGTTGAGCGTCGGCGTGACCTCGTAGGCCAGACGGACGTTCCAGCTCCAGTCGTCGTCGTTGGTCGAGCAGTCTTCCACCGCGTTCGGGCAGTTCTGCAGCGGCGGCAGGAACTGGAACGGCCTGAGCGCCAGCAGCGAGTTGACCGCCGGATTGGTGTCGTTCGCATCTGCGAAGGCCTGCACGCCGGCCGAGACCTGGCCGAACGCGGCCGGGTTGGCACCAGCGAAGGCGCCGATTTCAGCCTGCGTCGCCGGGCGACCAAGGCCGAGCAGCGTGCCGACCTGCGTTGCCAGACCCTGCGCGAAGATCGCGCGGTTGCCCGAAGCAACCAGATCGATGTTCGAGAACACGTCGGTGCTCGTCGAATTGGTGACGATCTGCTTCTTGTCCTTGGTGTAGTTGGCACCAAGCGTCAGGACGAGCCGGTCGGTGATCTCGAAATCGACGTTACCGAAGAACGAGTAGGCTTCGTTGTCCTGGACGATGTTGTTGAAGAAGCCCTGGCCGGTGGCGAAGAACTGGCCGGTGTAGTTCTGGCCATTGAGGGCCGACAGCGTGGCTTCGAGCGTGTTGACGTTCTGCGTGCCGCCGGTCGCGCCCTGCAGCAGCAGGTTGGCGTAGGGGCGGAAGCCCGGGCCGTAGACGATGCTGTCCGAGGTATCGACGCGTTCGTCGAAGTAGTAACCGCCGATCAGGAAGTTCAGCGGGCCGTCGAAATCCGAGGCGATGCGCAGTTCCTGCGTGAAGGTGTCGATATCGGCATCGCCGATGTTGGCACCGCTCACCGCTGCGAGGCTGGTGAAGTCGACGTCCTGGTCGGCCATCAGGCCGGTCTTGCGATAGGCGGAGATCGAGGTCAGCGTCAGGGCGCCGAGTTCGTAGTCGATCTGGCCCGAGATGCCGTAGTTCTCGACTTCGTTGACCGGATCGACATCGGTGAAGACCACGTCGCCATCGGGGTTGTTGCGGAAGTCGTTGACCTGTCCGCCGAGCAGCTGGATCGCCCCGATTTCGGCCGAGGTTGCGACGTTCACGACACCGCAGCAGCGCTCCTCGATCCGGTCGTAATCGCCGATCACGCGAACGCGCAGCGGGCCGCCGTTGTCGAACAGCAGCTGGCCGCGGGTGAACCAGCGGTCGCGGTCGTTGATGTCTTCGCCGTTCACGCCATTGGTAAGGAAACCGTCGCGCTTGTTGATGCCGCCGCCGAGGCTGAACGCGAGAGATTCGCTGATCGGGCCGGTGACGAAGCCCTTGACGACCATGGCGTCGTAATTGCCGTAGCTGGCTTCGACCATGCCGCCGAAATTGAACTGCGGCTCCTTGGTGACGATCGAGATGACGCCTGCGCTGGCGTTCTTACCGAACAGCGTCGACTGCGGACCACGCAGGACCTCGACACGCTGGATGTCGGGAAGGTCCGAAATCTGCGATACGGCGCGGCTGCGATAGACGCCGTCGACGAACATCGCGACCGAAGGTTCGAGGCCGATATTGTTTCCGTCGGTGCCGAAGCCACGGACCGAGTAGCTGGTCGCGAACGAGCTCTGGTTCTGGCTGACGCGCAGCGAAGGGACCACGGTGGCGAGATCGGCGACATCGCGGATCTGCGCACGCTCGATGGTTTCGGCGCTAGTGACGCTGACGGCTACCGGGGTTTCCTGCAGCGTCTGTTCGCGCTTGGTCGCGGTGACAACGATCACATTGTTGTTGACCGGTGCTTCGACTTCTTCATCGCCCGAACCGGCGTCTTGCGCCTGTGCAGTGGCGGGCACGACCAGCGCAGCGGCGCCGGCAAGCAAAACGGTACGAACGGTCGCAGCGCGACCGAAAGTATTGAATTTCATGAAAGGTCCTCTTCTCTCAAGACGTCATTTGGTCTGCTGCGCAGTCCCCAAAATCACGCAAGCTCGCGGCGGGTTACCAGACAAACCCGACCTCTCAAGTATTTAGCCGACCAGTGTCGAAGCTCAGCCGACGACTGTGCTTTTCGCGTTACACCGCTCTACCTTGCCGCAATGCAGCATCTAGGCTAGGGGCGCGCCCGAAACGCGAAGCGCCCCTTGTGCGTTGACGCTACGACACCCTGATAGAGAGCACACACCATGTCCCGCGACCTGCGCAACGTGGCGATCATCGCCCACGTCGACCACGGCAAGACCACCCTCGTCGACCAGCTTTTCCGCCAATCGGGCACTTTCCGTGAAAACCAGCGCGTCGAAGAACGCGCAATGGATTCGAACGACCTGGAAAAGGAACGCGGGATCACGATTCTCGCCAAATGTACCAGCGTCGAATGGAACGGTACGCGCATCAACATCGTCGACACGCCGGGACACGCCGACTTCGGTGCGGAAGTCGAACGCATCCTGAGCATGGTCGATGGCGTCATCCTGCTGGTCGATTCTGCCGAGGGCCCGATGCCGCAGACCAAGTTCGTCACCGGCAAGGCGCTCGGCCTCGGCCTGCGCCCGATCGTCGTGGTCAACAAGATCGACCGCGGCGACGCCCGTCCGCAGGCAGTGCTCGACGAGGTTTTCGACCTGTTCGCCTCACTCGATGCCAATGACGACCAGCTCGACTTTCCGAGCCTGTGGGCCTCGGGCCGCGATGGCTATGCAAGCGACGACGAGCATGCGCGCGAAGGCAATCTCGAACCGCTGTTCAAGCTGATCGTCGACCACGTGCCCGCGCCGGGTCTCGATACCGAAGCACCCTTCAGCTTCCTCGCGACGCTGCTCGACCGCGACAATTTCATGGGCCGCGTGCTCACCGGCCGCGTCCAGTCGGGCAAGATCGACGTCAACGACCCGATCCACGCGCTCGACGCCGATGGCAAGGTGATCGAAGTCGGCCGCGCGACCAAGCTGCTGTCGTTCGACGGTCTCGATCGCGTACCCGTCGACAGCGCGCAGGCAGGCGACATCATCGCGCTCGCCGGGCTCGAAAAGGCGACCGTCTCCAACACCATTGCCGACCCGAGCGTGAAGACCCCCATCGCCGCGCAGCCGATCGACCCGCCGACGCTGGCCATGCAGTTCTCGGTCAACGACAGCCCGCTCGCTGGGCGTGAGGGCAGCAAGGTCACCAGCCGAATGATCCGCGACCGCCTCTACCGCGAGGCGGAAACCAATGTCGCAATCCGGATCACCGAGAGCGAGGACAAGGACAGCTTCGAGGTCGCCGGGCGCGGCGAACTGCAGCTCGGCGTGCTCATCGAAACCATGCGCCGCGAAGGATTCGAACTCGGGATCAGCCGCCCGCGCGTGCTGTTCCGCACCGAGGATGGCCAGCGTATGGAGCCGTTCGAGACGGTCGTCATCGACGTCGACGACGAACACTCGGGCACGGTCGTCGAGAAGATGCAGCGCCGCAAGGCCGAGCTTACCGAGATGCGTCCTTCGGGCCAGGGCAAGACCCGCATCACCTTCTCCGCCCCATCGCGCGGTCTCATCGGCTATCACGGCGAATTCCTGTCCGACACGCGCGGCACGGGCATCATGAACCGCCTGTTCGAGAAGTACGACACCTATCGCGGTCCGATCGAAGGCCGTCAGAACGGCGTACTCATCTCGATGGTGCCGGGTGAAGCCGTTCCCTATGCGCTCAACGCACTCGAGGAGCGCGGCGAGCTGTTCATCCGCGGCGGCGCCAAGATCTACGAAGGCATGATCATCGGCGAAAACGCCAAGCCCGACGATCTCGAAGTCAATCCGATGAAATCGAAGCAGCTGACGAACTTCCGTTCGACCGGCAAGGACGACGCCATCCGCCTCACCCCGCCGCGCGTGATGACGCTCGAGCAGGCGATCGCCTATATCGACGACGATGAAATGGTCGAAGTCACGCCCGAGAGCATTCGCCTGCGCAAGGCGATCCTCGACCCGCACGAGCGCAAGCGGGCCAAGCGCGCGGCTGGCTGATCACACATTCCTATATCGAAACATATAGAGGGGGCGGTCTGATCCGCCCCCTTTTCTTATGGCGAGTATGTCCAATACTTTCGCCAGTGGATGACCCAACTTCTCAGAACAAAGGATGTTCTTTCCTACAAGAACCGAGTCGCATACGTTCGGCGAGTTTGGGTTCGCGCTTGCTGGTCTTTTCGCCACCTTAGTTGGGGGATCGGAATCATGCGCAATAGCTCGCCATTACGGATTTTCCTGGCATGAGCGATGCAGAAGAGGCGTTGGAGGACGCTGGAGGAGCCGCCGGCCGACTGCCTCCGGAGCGATCCGATAATCGCGCGCGCAATGTTGCGGATTTGCGCGCCGAGATGCCCGATGCGGCGCATCAGATTGTCAAGAACATCTACGCGAAGAACCCGCCCTACTACGCGGTCTACCAGACTGCCGAGAGAGTAATGGTTCACTTCGCGGACGACCCCGAAGTCTCGAGCGAACAGCGCAAGGTTCTTTCTCAGCTCGCGCCTTTGCGCGGCGAAACCAATGGCCTGATCGACGATTGGCGGGAAAAGCCTGACCAGTTCAAGGTCTGGGGCATTGTGAACCGCAAGAACGGAGCCGAAATCCGCAAGCGGGCAAGACGATACGATCGGCGGATTGCAGATGCCCTGGTCGTCGCGCTCGAAGGGGATCTGACCGGAGCCGGCGCGTTCCTGCAGGGAATCAAGGATGATGTGCTCGAAGAACGAACCGGATGGTCACGCTTCGAATACCTTACCGTCGCAATATGCGTGGCCTTCTTCTTCATATTCCTCGTGTCGTTTATTGCGTGGATCTCGACCTGGGGGGATGGTTCTGTCAGCAGTGGGACGCTTACATTCTTGGCGGGGATTATCGCCACCACATCCGGCGTCGATATCACCGGATGCCAACCCCTTGACGACCCCAGGTGCTATCGTGCGGCCACAGAACTTTGGCGCGGCGCGATGGCGGGCGCGCTCGGGAGTTTCTTCTCGATCGCCCTGGGCATACGCAAGCGCACGATCCTGCCCGATCTCAATAGATACAACAATTTCATGGACGCCGCGTTGCGCGTGGCCATCGGCATCATCGCAGGTACGGTGTTGGTAGCGCTGGTTGTGTCCGATTTCGTCACCATAAGCATCGGCGATGCCGCCCCAGGGCAACTTGATGATCTCTATCTCGGAATAGTCGGTTTTCTCGGCGGTTTTGCGGAGCGCCTCGTCCCAGATCTGCTGGAAAAGGTGGAAGCGAAGCAGGGCGAGAAGCCTGTCTTACGCAAGCCCGAGCCCGAAATGGACGATCCTTCTGCCAGCACCCGCGCAGGCACGCCTGCCCACCTTGCGGTTGGCGAAGGACACCTGCCGGTACCCGAGGAGGACGTCGAGCCCGACGATGGGCACGAGGACGGATGCATCGAGGACCTCAAGATCGAGGATGAAGATCTCACGCCGGACGATGCGCTCCCGGCATCGGCAGGTGGCGTCGAAAAGCCCGAAGGAGAGCCCGTGCCATGACTTTCTCGCTCACTTGGCTTCCAGACGTCCTCGAGCGCGCCGGTCTGAAAGTTGCTGAAGTGCCCGGATGGCGATCGCGCGGCCGCAGCGAAATGGGTCGCGTCAAGGGGGTCCTTTGCCACCATACGGCAACACGCGCTGGCGGAAACATGCCCTCACTCGACCTTCTGGTCCGCGGCCGTTCCGACCTGAGGGGTCCTCTCTGTCACCTCGGTCTTGGACGCGACGGCACCTACTATGTCATCGCGGCAGGCAAGGCGAACCATGCCGGACGCGGCGACTGGGAGGGGATTCGGCGCAATATGGGGAACACCCATCTGCTCGGCATCGAAGCCGAGAACAGCGGACGCCCTGACGATAAGTGGCCCGGCGTCCAGATAGAAGCCTATGTCCGCGGGGTTGCAGCCATTCTCAAACATATCGAGGCGGGTCCATCCATGTGCATCGGACACAAGGAATGGGCTCCTCGCCGCAAGCCCGACCCATCTTTCGAAATGTCCGGATTCCGCGCGAAGGTAGCCGATACTCTTGCCGGGAAATCGCCCCCACCGCTGATCGCAGCGCGGGACGAACAGGCCCGGCCCACAATTCGTCGCGGCTCGCGCGGCGATGCGGTCAAGCGTATGCAGGCGCACCTTGGCCTCGACGACGACGGCATTTTCGGCCCCCGGACGGAAGCCCGGGTGCGCGTCTGGCAAAGGACCAATGGTCTGGTACCCGATGGCATCGTCGGTCCGCGAAGCTGGGAAGTGCTCGATCAAGAGCGAAGCGCGCCCAAACCGCCCAAGTCCCCCAAACCGTCTGCCGACGCCGGTGTGAGTATCGATTCGGCTTTCATCGACCAGATCGACGTCGACTTCCTCAAGACGGCTTTCTCAGAAAACAGCCGCGATGAACTGAAACAGTGGGTCGAACCGATCAAGGCAACCTGCAAGCGCTTCGGTATCGCTTCGCGACGCCAAATCTGCAGCTTCCTCGCCAACATCGCCGTCGAAAGCGCCGGCCTCACGCGCATGACCGAAAGCCTCAACTACAGCGTTGACGGCCTTCTCCGTACTTTCGGCCGCCACCGCATCAGCGAAGCCGAAGCGCGCCGCATCGGTCGCAAGCGACACGAGCGCGGACTATCGCTCGCACGACAGGAGGAACTCGCCAACATACTCTACGGCGGCGATTGGGGTAAGCGCAGGCTCGGCAACACCGAGCCGGGCGATGGCTGGCGATTCCGCGGCTACGGGCCGATCCAGCTCACCGGACGCGACAACTGCACCAGGTTCGGCAATTCCATTGACATGGATGTCGAAGATGTGCCGGCGTATTTGCGCACGCGTGAGGGCGGTTGCATGGCGGCTGGCTGGTACTGGGATTCGCGCAATCTGAACAAGCTTGCCGAGACCCCGGGGCTCGAGGACGACCGCGAGGCGATCAATGGCGGGCATCACGGGCTGCCGGTGGTCCAGGACCGGTTCGACGACTTGATGAAGGAGCTGGATCGGCGCGGCGTCTGAGGCCGCCGGACCACATTGAATAGTGCGCGCGCCGCTGGCTGATCGGCACTCTATCCTTATACAAGAAGGGCCACCCGCGAGGGTGGCCCTTTTCGTTTGCCTTGCGCACCCGCTTAGAAGCGGAAGTTCAGCGTGGCGCGAACCGAATGGATGTCGAGGTTCGGATCCGACGGGCGCAGACGCGTTTCTCCCGAGTCGAGCAGGAACGGATTGGTCGCCGGGGCGGTGCCGGCGCCGACCAGCACATAGGCATCGTCGTCGTCATAGCGCGAATAGAGATATTCGAGGCCGAGCGAGATGTTGTTGGTCAGGTAGAGCTCGCCGCCCGCGCCGATCTGGCCGCCCAGTTGCCAATCGTCGTCATCGGTCATGGTGAAGGAATTGGCGGTGTTGGTGGTGACGAAGTCGTGGTCGATGTCGGCATAGGCAACGCCGCCCGTCACGTAGAGCAGTCCGCGCCCGCTGCCCGGCGAAATGCCGAGACGGCCACGCAGCGCGACCGATTTGTCGATGCCGCGAACGAAGGTGTAGCTTGCCGGAGTGGTGCTGAAGCCGGCCGAATATTCTTCCGATTCCGAAAGAGCGCCTTCGACCAGCAGGCCGGCCACGATCGGGCCATCGCCGATGCGCTTGTCGAAACCGATGCGCGCGCCATAGCCGAAGCGCGACTTGTCGTCGCTACAGCCAGCATTTGCTTGCGGGCCATTGGCGATACCATTGCAATAGCCGGGGCCAAACGCGTCCGCGCCCGTGGTGGTGGTAACCCCGTCGCCATATTCGCCGTCACCATCGGTGTCGAAGACGATGCCCTCGCCCGCGCCGTCGTCGAGCCCGTCAAGGCCGAAGTGCCCACCGACATAGAAGCCGTCGAAGAATTCGGGTTCGGCTTCCTGCGCGAAAGCAGGCTGAGCGAGAGCGCCCGCGAAAATCGCGGTTGCCAGATATGTCGATCTTTTCATTGGAAATCCTGTGACTTGCGTTGACCCTGTTGCGGTGTATGACGTTTGGCGAAGCAAGCCGTTCCACCGGGGCCACTCAAAAGGCGAAAACTGTCGCAAGATTGTCACGGCCGTGACTGCGGCGGGTCTGCGAAATAGGGCGCGACGGTGCGTCCGGGGGCCGCGGTGGCCAGCGCAACATGCATCTGTTAGGGGCACGGCAATGCAGACCGGCACATATATTTCACTAGCCCTATATTTTGTCCTCATGATCGCGATCGGCCTGTGGGCCTGGAAGCGGTCGACGGACACCAGCGAGGGCTATCTGCTGGCCGGCCGCAACCTGCCACCTTCGGTGGCCGCCCTTTCGGCGGGCGCGTCCGACATGAGCGGCTGGCTGCTGCTCGGCCTGCCCGGCGCGCTCTATGCGAGCGGGCTGGTCGAGGCCTGGATCGGGATCGGCCTGTTCGTCGGCGCGCTCGCCAACTGGTTCATCGTCGCACCGCGGCTGCGCGCACAGACCGAGAGTTACGGCAATGCGCTCACAATCCCCGAATTCCTCGCCAACCGCTTTCCCGACAAGGCGGTGGCACTGCGCGTGATCTCGGCGCTGATCGTGGTGGTTTTCTTCGCAGTCTATACGGCTGCCGGCCTCGTCGGCGGTGGCAAGCTGTTCGAAACCAGCTTCGCCAGCGCTTTCGGCGATGTCGGGATGAGCGACTACATGCTCGGTATCTGGATCACCGCCAGCGTGGTGCTCGCCTACACCATGGTGGGCGGATTCCTTGCCGTCAGCCTGACCGATTTCGTGCAGGGCCTGATCATGGTCGTCGCGCTTGTCGTGATGCCGCTGGTCGTCATGTTCGGCGAAGGCGGCAGCGCGGGGGGCTCGCTTACCGACGTGCCGGTCGACGGCTTCCTCAGCCTGACCAACGGTCTCACGTTGCTCGGCTTCATCAGCGCGGTCACCTGGGGCCTTGGCTATTTCGGCCAGCCGCACATCATCGTGCGCTTCATGGCGATCGACACGGTCGAAAAGGTCCGTCCGGCACGCAATATCGGGATGACCTGGATGGGCGTGGCGCTGATCGGTTCGATCGGCATCGGCATTGCCGGGCGCGCCTATGTCGAGCGCAACGGCATGGTCATCGACGATCCGGAGACGATCTTCATCGTGCTGGCGAACCTGCTGTTCCACCCGCTGATCACCGGCTTCCTGCTGGCCGCACTGCTGGCCGCAATCATGTCGACGATCTCCTCGCAGCTGCTGGTCGCCTCCAGCTCGCTGACCGAGGATTTCTACAAGCTGTTCTTTCGCCGCAACGCTTCGGAACGCGAGAGCGTCAACGTCGGCCGTATCTGCGTGGCGCTGGTGGCGTTTGCCGCGATTGCCATCGCGAGCGATCCCGAAAGCCAGGTGCTCGGCCTCGTTGCCAACGCCTGGGCCGGCTTCGGTGCGGCTTTCGGTCCGCTCATCATTCTTTCGCTGACCTGGGACCGGATGACCGGTGCGGGCGCAGTCGCGGGCCTCGTCACCGGCGCGGCCGTCGTGATCGCATGGATTTCTCTGGGCTGGAATGCATCGCTGCCGGGCATGGATCAGGGCCTCTACGAAATCGTTCCGGGCTTCGTCGCCGCGTGGCTGGCGATCTGGCTGGTCAGCAAGGCGACCGCCGGGAGCGAGCGCCCCTTGCCAGCCTGACGCAGCTTCGCCACACCGTCTCCCGATAGAGGAGACACAGATGCGAGCGATACTGGCGGGCGTTACGGCCCTTGCCCTGACGGCCACCCCGGCGAATGCGCAGGAGCCCTCGGCCAAGCCGACTGTCGAAGAACAAATCGGCGGCGGTGGGCGTCCGGTCGGGGCGAACTGGGCGCGCAGCCCGGTGATTGCGCAGAACGGCATGGCGGCGACCGCGCATCCGCTGGCAACGCAGGTGGCGCTCGATATCCTCAAGGCGGGTGGCAATGCGGTCGATGCGGCGATCGCGGCCAATGCGGCGCTCGGCCTGATGGAGCCGACCGGCAACGGCATCGGCGGCGATCTCTATGCGATCATCTACGATCCCAAGACGGACAAGCTGCACGGCATCAACGGCTCTGGTCGCAGCCCCAAGGGCCAGACACTCGAGCAGTTGCTCGAGAAGCTCGATGGCGCGGACGCCCTACCACCGGTCGGTCCGCTGCCAGTGACGATACCCGGCACGGTCGACGCTTGGTTCGCCATGCACGAGAAGTTCGGCAAGCTTTCCATGGCCGAGAACCTCGCCCCCACCGTGCGCTACGCCCGCGAAGGCCATCCGATCGCGCCGGTGATCGGCATGTATCTCGACCGCGCACTGCGCGCGTACACCGCGCGCCGAGAAGCCTATCCGTTCGAATTCGACAATGCCCGCAAGGTGTGGTTCGCCGATGGCTCCGCGCCAGAAGCGGGCGAGATGTTCAAGAACCCCGACCTTGCCGACACCCTGGAGACCATCGGGCGCGAGGGCCGCAACGCGTTTTACGACGGCGCGCTGACCGATGTCATGGTCGGCTATTTGCAGGACCAGGGCAGCGCATTCACCCGCGAGGACTTCGCCAGCCACACCAGTGACTGGGTCGAGCCGGCCTGCGCCGAATACAAGGATGGCTACGAGCTGTGTGAACTGCCGCCCAACGGACAGGGCTTCGCGGCGCTGCAGATGGTCAACATCCTCAAGAACGTGGACCTCTCGCGATGGGAGCGCGGCAGTCCGCAGGCGCTGCACTACATGGTCGAAGCGAAGCGGCTCGCCTATGCCGATGTCGCGCGCTTCTACGCGGACACCGATTTCGCGCCCTTCCCCGAAGAACTGCTGAGCGAGGAGTACGGGCGCGAGCGCTTTGCGCTGATCGATCCGGCCAAGGCGACGCCCGAATTCGGCCCCGGCGAGCCCAAGCTCGAAGGCGAGGGCGACACGACCTATCTCACCGTGGTCGATGGCGATGGCCTGATGGTCAGCCTGATCCAGTCGAACTACCGCGGCATGGGCGGCGGGCTGGTCGCGCCGGGTACCGGCTTCATGTTCCAGGACCGCGGCGAGCTATTCAGCCTCGATCCGGAACATCCCAACGCCTACGAGCCGGGCAAGCGCCCCTTTCACACGATCATCCCCGCCTTCGTGAAGAAGGACGGCAAGCCCTACATGACGCTGGGCCTGATGGGTGGCGGCATGCAGCCGCAGGGCCATGTCCAGATCCTCGCCAACATCGTCGACTATGGCATGAACTTGCAGGAAGCCGGCGATGCGGCGCGCTTCAACCATGACGGCGGGCGCCAGCCGACCGAGCCGCTGGCCGGCCCGTCGGCCGACCCGCTCGGTACGCTCTATGTCGAACCGGGCATTCCGACCGAAACGATCGAACAGCTACGCGCCATGGGCCACAAGGTCGAAGTGGTGAGCAACGGCATCATGTTCGGCGGCTATCAGGCGATCGCACGCGACCCCGAAACCGGCGTCCTGACCGGCGCCACCGAGATGCGCAAGGACGGACAGGCGCAAGGCTACTGAGGCTGGCACTACGCCGACGTTTCGGCACGGTTGAAAGGGACCGGCAGGAGTGCCAGTAGTGACGCAATAGTCACAACACGGTCGCAAGTCGTTTCAAGTGAACGGGAGTTGCTCCGTGGCAGATTCGTCT
>JBFOLW010000250.1:0-7564 GCA_040830305.1 Erythrobacter sp. | reverse complement strand
GCCCAGGGCTTCGAACTCGAAACCTCGCTCAGCCCGATCCGTGATGTCACCATGACGATGGGCATCACCTATTCGGACACCAGCTACGAGAACAACCTGATCGGCAACGACACGGGTGCCCCGCTCGATCCGGCGCTGCGCCTGCTGCCGGGCGACAACTTGTCGAACGCCCCCGAGTGGGTCGGCACGGCATCGTTCAACTGGACCCCGCCGATTGGCGATTCCGGTCTGTCGGGGCTGTTCTTCATCAACGCGCGCGCGACCGATGATTTCAACACCGGTTCCGACCTGCTCTTCGGCAAGGAACAGGACGCCTATGTCATCGTCAATGCGCGTGTGGGGATCACCGGCCCCGATCGGCGTTGGGGTGTCGAGCTCTGGGCCAACAACCTCTTCGACGAGGATTACACCCAGGTCGCCTTCAACACGCCGTTCATCGCTCCGCAGCAGACCTACTCGGCGTTCCTCGCCGAGCCGCGGACCTACGGTGTGACTGTTCGCGCCGGTTTCTGATCCACATCAGGTGAACCTGCACAGGGGCCCGGCGTCGCACGATGCCGGGCCCTTTTCATGGGATTGGGAGTTTCAACCATGTCGTCATTCGACCTGACCGGAAAGGTCGCCATTGTCACCGGATCGAGCCGCGGGATCGGCCGGGCCATCGCCGAGGGCCTGGCGGCACAAGGCGCCCGCGTCGTAATTTCCAGTCGCAAGCAGGATGCCTGCGAGGACGTTGCCGCAGCAATCAACGCAGAGCATGGCGAGGGGCGCGCGGTGGCGATCGCCGCGAGTATCTCGGAGAAAGCCCAGCTCGAAGACCTGTTCGTCCAAGCCAGGGCGCAACTCGGCCCCGTCGACATCCTGGTCTGCAATGCAGCGAGCAATCCTTACTACGGATCGATGGACGGCATCGCCGACGAGCAGTTTCGCAAGATTCTCGACAACAATGTCATTTCGAACCACTGGCTGATCCAGCTCGCCCTGCCCGACATGCGCGACAAGGGCGATGGCGCGATCGTCATCATCAGCTCGATCGGCGGGCTGCGGGCCTCGACCACGATCGGGGCTTACTGCATCTCCAAGGCGGCCGATTTCCAGCTCGTTCGCAACTATGCCGCCGAGAACGGCAAGCACGGCGTCCGCGTCAACGGGATCGCGCCCGGGCTCGTGAAGACCGATTTCGCCAAGGCGCTGTGGGACAATCCGGAAGCCCTCGCCGCGACGGAGAAAGCGCTTGCGATGCGCCGCATCGGCGAGCCGGACGATATTGCTGGTGCCGCGGTCTATCTCTCCTCACCCGCGGCGAAATGGACCACGGGGCAGACCATCGTGGTCGATGGCGGCGCGACGATCTAGGGAAGCTCGCTGCCACCGAGTGCCTGCCACAGCAGAACCCGGGCCCGCATTGCACGGCCGCGCGCCGCCGCCGCGCGCTCACCACTGGCGTCGGCAGCGCGGCGTGCTTCGAGGACCGTAAGGAAATCGGCCAGACCCGCCTGGTAGCGGGTATTCGCCAAGCGCGCTGCGCGCTGCAGGTTCGCGGCTTCGGCAGCCGCAGCCTGCGCCTCTCCATCAGCCGCAGCCACCAGCCCGTAGCCGGCTTCTGCGTCGCCGAGAGCCGTATAGACGGCACCGCGGTAAGCCTCGAAAGCAGCCTTCTTCTCGGCCGCCGCCCCTTCGATTTCGGCCTGGATGCGCCCGAAATCGAGCAAGGGTCCGGCGAAAGTGGCAGCCAGCGAGCCGACCACCGATTGGCTGTCGAAGAGGTCGCCGATGCCAAAGGTCAGCAAGCCGATCGCTCCCGACAGGTCGAAGGTCGGAAACCGGCGGCGGGCGGTGGCGGCAAGCTCGGCATCTTCCGCAGCCAGTGTAGCTCCGGCGGCCAGCACATCGGGCCGGTTGGCAAGTAGGCCGGAGGGAAGCGACCGGGGGGGAGCGAGCAGGTCGGTTGGCGGCGCCTGTTGTGCGAGCGCGGCGCGCACTTGCGCCCCGCCCTGGGCGGTCAGCGTCACCAGCCGGCCGAGCAGCCGCGAGCGTTCGCTTTCCAGCGCGGCGAGGCGGCTGCGCGAGGAGGCCGCCGAGCTTTCGGCGCGCACGCGGTCGAAGCCGGGAGCAATCCCCGCGCGTTCGCGCACTCCGGCAAGCCGCGCGAGCTCGTCTGCCGAGGCGAGATCGCTGCGCACTTCGACTTCGCGCGCCTCGAGCGTACGCCAGTCGATCACACTCGCCGCAATCTCGGCGAGCAACGCGTTGCGGACCGCTCGCGCGCTGGCGTCGGCGGAATCGACCCGCGCCAGAGCCGCACGTTCCTGCGCACGCAGACGACCGAACAGGTCGAGATCCCACCGCGCGGTCAGGTTCGCGGCGTAGGACACGCGCTCCGTATCGAAAGTCACACCCGGCGGCAGGTTGCCCCCGAACGAAGCAGGGTTGGTGCGCGTGCCGGTAACCGATGCATTGGCGCCGATATTGGGCAAGCGCTCGGCCCCCGCGCGATCGGCGCCGGCCCGCGCCTGTTCGACCCGCGCCGCAGCCTCCGCCAATGTGGGCGATGACGCCAGCGCCTGCGCGGCGAGCGTGTCGAAGGCCGGGTCGCCGGTGGGCATCAATCGCTTCAGTGTGGCCTCCTGTTCGTCATCGGGAGCGAACAGAAAGCTGTCCGGCAGGACCGGTGTAGGAGTTGCAATCTCGGGTGGCGGACCGGCCGCGCAGGATGCAAGCGTCAGCGCGCTCGCAGCCAGGAGGAGCGCGCGCGGCATCATTCCTCCGCCCCCTTTGCGGCGATATAGGCATCGACCTGCTGACCCACTCGGAACAGACCATTGGTCTCGGGCAGCTCGTAAATCACTTGCAGCACGCGCACGTCGACCCGCTCCGCCGCGCTGTTGGTGAGCGAGCGCTTGGGCACCACCAGCGGCTCGGCGCGGACGAACTTGGCTTCGACCCTGCGATCGGATGCTCCGCGCGGACTGACGGTTGCCGGCGCTCCGAGGGCCACGCGCGGAGCCTGTTCCTCGTCGATATCGATCCGGACGTGCAAAGGCTGCGTCTGGCCCATTTCGATGAAGGGCTGCGATCCTCCGCCCATGGTGCTGACGTACTCGCCCTTGCGGATGTTCACCGCGAGAATTTCGCCCGCGATCGGCGCGCGTACGGTCAGGCGACCGATCTCGGTCTGCGCCGAGCCTGCACGCGCCTGCGCGGCCTGCAGGCGTGCCTGGGCGAGCCGGAGCCGCTCGCGCGCGGCCGCAGCTTCGCCCTCGGCACGGATCACTTCGCTGCGGCTGACCGCCGCGGGATCGTCGACGTTGCGATAGAGTGCGAGCTGCTGCGCAGCGGTCGCTTGCGCACTGCGCGCCTCGGCGATGGCAGCTCGCGCCTCGGCAATGGCGGCATTGGCCTCGCGCAATTGCGCGCGGACCGCGCGATCATCGACCGTAAACAGGACCTGCCCCTCGCTCACCCGATCGCCCGGCTGCACGGACAAACCGGTGATCAGCCCGGACAACGCCGAGCCGATCTGGATCGTCTCGCTCGAAGGTTCGACCACGCCCGCGCCCGCAACACGCGCCTGCGCAGCCAGCTCTGCCGGTGCGCGCGGCGGTTCGCGGTCGGGATCGGACAATTCGCGGTCGGGGAGGCCAACGAAGATGAACAAGACCGCCGCGAGCAGGCCGAGCAGCGCGATCGCCGGGAGGATCTGACGCGAGAAGCTGAGGTTTTTCCAGTCGAGTGCCATGTCAGTGTCCTTCGGGCATGTCCTTGCCGTCATGGGTAATCCGCCCGTCCTCGAGCACGAGGATACGGTCGGCGAGGTCGAAAATGCGGTTGTCGTGCGTGACGATGATGCAGGCGCGGTCCTCTGCAACCGCGACTTCGCGCAAGAGGTCCATAACCCGGCGCCCCGAGGAAGCATCGAGCGCAGCGGTGGGCTCGTCGCAGACAACGAGGCGCGGTTCGTGCACCAGCGCGCGGGCGATCGCGACACGTTGCTGCTGGCCGCCAGAAAGCTGGCGCGGGAGCTTGTCGGCCTGATCGCCGATATTGAGCTTGTCCAGCATGGCGATCGCCTTTTCGCGCGCCTCGAGCCTGTCCATCCCCTGCGCGATCAGCGGAACGGCGGCATTGTTCGCAGCATCGATCGAAGGGATCAGATTGTACTGCTGGAAGATGAAGCCGATGTTCTGCAGGCGAAATTCGACGAGCTCGGTATCGCCGAGATCGTAGATATCGGTGCCGAACACCTTCACCTCGCCAAGCGTCGGCCACAGGATCCCGCACATAATCGAGATCAGCGTGGTCTTGCCCGACCCGCTCTCGCCAACAAGAAAGGTAAGCTCGCCCGCGCGGACATCGAGATCGATGCCGTGCAGCACGGTAATCGTCTGCTGGCCGGCTTCGAAATCACGGGTGACCGCGCGCGTGCAGATCGCAGCCTCGGGATTGCAGCCGCCGATAGCGCTCGTGTCCATGGCACTGCCCATCAGCGGAACACCGACGCGGGTTCGGTCTTGAGCACATTGCGCAGCGCCAGCCAGCCGGTCAGCGCGAGGATCACGGCGACTGCCAGCGCGCTGATCAGCGGGATCTGCCAGGGAATGTAGAACCCCTTGAAGGTCGGGTCGTTGGAAAACCCCCAGATGAAGAAGACCGTGCCGAGCACCCCGAGGCCATAGCCGGTCAGCCCGACAAGCCCCGCCTGCGCAGCGACCATCTGCCGGATCTTGGTGTTGGTGACCCCGATCGCCTTGAGCGCGCCGAACTGCTTGATGTTGTCGCGGATGAAGAGGCTGAAGGTCAACCCGACGATCGCCACCCCGACGATGAAGCCGAGCATGACGGTAATCCCGAAGTTGAGCGGGATCCCGGTGTTCTCGATAATGAAATCGACACCGTCCTGCGCGAATTCGTCGCGCGTCTGGGCCTTGAGTCCGGTTTCCCGCTCGATCCGCTCGGACAGCGCCTTGGCCTCGAGCGGGTTCTCCGCGCCGACCAGCACGAAGGACAGGCGGTTGCGCGTGCCTGGTACGTAATTCAGCGCCTGGCTGTACTTCGTATAAAGCACCACGGTGCTGGTGAAGCTGGGTATTGCATCGGCAATCCCGCGGATCACCGCGCGCTGGTCGTTCAGTTCGAGCCTTTCGCCGATCGGCGACTGGCCGGGAAACATCCGCGTGGTGCCGACGTCATCGATGATCACGCTATCGGGCTGCGAGAGCACGTCGGGCGAGCCTTCGAGCATGCGTTTGGGCAGACCGATCAGCGTTGCATCGTCGACCCCGATTACCGCCACTCCTTCGAGATCGCCGTCCTTGGTTCGCACGCTGGCCTGCGCGCGGATATGCGGCACCGCCCATTCGACCCCCGGCACGCTGCGCACCTTGTCGAGCGCGGTCAAAGGCATCGCATAGGCGACGTCGCTCGTCCGGCTGACCGGGTCCATCACCCAGATGTCGGCGCTGGAAACATTGTAGACACCGCTCGCGCCGCGCTCGATCAGATTGACGAAAATCGTCAGCTGCTGGGTAATCAGCAGGGTCGAGAAGGCGATACCGAAAACCAGCCCATAGAACTTCTGGGCATCGCCGGTGAGCATTCTGATCGCGATCCAGAGCACGCTGGCTTGCCTTGACCTTTCGCTTCGTCCATTATTGAACGATGTCGTTCAGGTGAACGGAGGCGTTCAGTTTGTCAAGTATCGAAACGAAACGGTCGGGCAGGCCGGCGGATGCCGCCAAGCGCGAAGCGATCCTTGCGGCAGCTGCCACCAGCTTTTTCGAGCATGGTTTCGCTGCCAGCTCGATCGAGCAGATCGCCGCCGATGCCGGGGTTTCGAAGGTCACGATCTACAACCGCTTCGGCGACAAGCGGGCGCTGTTCACGTCAGCGGTCGAACGCGAATGCGAGCAGCTCCGCGGCAATCTCGAGGTCCCCGATATCGCCTCGGGCAACCTTCGCGACCGGTTGACTGCAATCGGCGAGGCAATGGTCACCTTCCTTTCGCGGCCCAAGATGGTGCAGTTCGAACGGCGTATCGCTGCCGAAACCGAGCACGAGCCGACGGTGGGTGCTGCCTTCCTCGAGGCCGGCCCGCTGCGGATGAAGAAGGCCTTCGCGGCGCTGATCGCCGCCATGCACGAGGCCGGCGAGATTCAGGTCGATGATCCCGAGCTCGCTGCCGAGCAATTCGCCAGCATGTGCAAGGGCATGGGCGACCTCGAGCGCCGCTTCGGGGCCGCCGACGATCCGCAGCGCAATCGGCGGCGGATCGAGGGCGCGGTCGAGGTCTTCTGCCGCGCCTACGCGCGCGACTGATCCGGATTAGTTCTCGAGCGAGATCGAGATCCGGCGGTTTCGCGGATCGGCCGGGTCTTCCGAGATCAGCGGCTCGGTTTCGGCCACGCCTTCGATGCGGCGGAAACGGGCTGCCGGAATTCCGTGGCGGATCAGGTTCTGCCGCGTGGTCTCGGCCCTCCCCGCGGAGAGCGACCAGTTGTTTACGCGTGTCGGATCGCGATACTTTAGCGCATCAGTGTGGCCGCGCACGGTGATCTTGCCATTCTCGGGCGCGATCGCCTCGCCCACGATCGCAAGGAGGTCGCGCGCGTCGGGCGTTAGGACGGTCGTGCCAAGCGAGAACATCGAGAAGTCCGCATCGTCGACAAGGTCGATCCGGATGCCGGTGGTGGTATTGATCATGCGCACCTGGCGCATCAGTCGCTTGAGCCGCTCCTTGTCGGCAGTGGCCTCCGTCGCACGGGTCTGGATCCGCTTGATGCTCGCCGCACCTTCCTTGGGACCGCCGGTCGCGTCGCGCGGGACGGTCAGCGTCTGCGTCCCGGTCTGACCGGCAGCATGCGGATAATTGTCGACATCGACCAGCGAGGACCCGCCCAGCACCCCATCGGCCCCGGCGCTTTGTTCCTTGGTCTTGACCAGGGTCGGCGTGAAATAGTCGGCCAAGCCCTTGCGCTGGTCCTCGGTCGTGGCGCCAAGCAGCCAGAGCAGGAGGAAGAAGGCCATCATCGCCGTGACGAAATCGGCATAGGCGACTTTCCAGGCGCCGCCATGATGCCCCGCCTGGACGACGGTAACCTTCTTGACGATTATCGGAACGGGATCGTTGCGACCCGCAGGCGTGCTGGCCATCCTACCGTCCCCGCAGCGCGTCGAGGAGCTCGTTCAGGCCGGGGCGCACGGTGTGGCCGAGGCTCGAGCGCGCGCTTTCCACCACCAGCGGCTGCGGGTGGCCGTAGAGCGAAGCGATGATCACCTGCTTGACCGCGTGGAAGATCTGCTCGTCCTGTTCGAGTACCTGCTTGAGACGTCCGGCGAGCGGCCCGACGATCCCATAGGCGAGCAGCACGCCGAGGAAGGTTCCGACCAGCGCGGCGCCGATCATCTTGCCGAGGATTTCGGGCGGTTCGTTGATCGACCCCATGGTCTTCACCACGCCGAGCACCGCGGCGACGATCCCGAGCGCCGGAAGCGCGTCCGCCAGCGTCTGGAGGTTGTGCTGGGGTTCGTGCAGCTCGTGGAAATGCGTTTTCATCGCATTGTCCAT
>JBFOLW010000249.1:0-10649 GCA_040830305.1 Erythrobacter sp. | reverse complement strand
GGTGCTGGCGTCGAATTCCTCGCCGCCCTGTTCGATCGCCTTGGCCATCGCCTTGCCGAGTTCGACGCCGAACTGGTCGAAGGGGTTGATGCCCATCAGCACGGCGTTGGCGAAGGTGCGGTGTTCGTGGAAGGCGATCAGCGCGCCCAGCGCGGCGGCGTCGAGGTCGTCGCACAGGATCGTCGCCGAAGGGCGGTCGCCGGGGTAGTTGCGCGCGGGGTCCTCGCCCGCCTTGCCCGCCATAAGCGCGGCGCCTTGCGCAAAGCAGTTCATCAGCAGGATGCGGTGATGCGCGGGGTCGAGATCGTCGCCCGGCGCGACGCTGGCGATGAAATCTACGGGGATGAGATGCGTGCCCTGGTGCAGCAGCTGGAACACCGCGTGCTGCGCATCGGTACCCACTCCGCCCCAGGTGATCGGCGCGGTCGGGCCGTCGACGGGCTGCATGTCGGCGGTGACGCGCTTGCCATTCGATTCCATCTCGAGCTGCTGGAGGTAGTCGGGAAACAGCCCGAGCCGCTCGTCATAAGCGAAGACCGCGCGCGTCTGGCAGCCGCGCACGCGCGTGTAGTAGAGGTCGGCAAAGGCCGCGCGCAGCACGAGGTTGGCTGCTCCGTCGGTGTCGCGGAAATGCTCGTCCACCGCCTTGGCGCCTGCAAGCATGGCGCGGAAATCGTCCATCCCCACCGCCATGGCGATCGGGAAGCCGATCGAGGACCAGATCGAATAGCGCCCGCCGACGCTTTCCTGGAACGGCAGGATGCGCGTCTCGTCGATACCCCATTCGACCGCGGCTTCGGGATTGGCGGTGAGGGCGATCACGCGGCCGCCCGGGTCCGACACGCCGTTGTCGCGCAGCCATTTCAGCGCGCTTTCGGCATTGGTCATCGTCTCGATCGTGGTGAAGGTCTTGCTCGCCACCGCGATCAGCGTCTTGGCCGGATCGCATTGAGCGAACGCCTCCTCCAGCGCGACGCCATCGATGTTGGAGACAACATGCACATCGCAATAGGACAGGTCGCGCGACAGCGCATCGACGCCCAGCGCGGGGCCCAGCGCGCTGCCGCCGATGCCGATGTGGATCAGGTGCTCGACCTCGCCCAGCGCGCTTTGGTGGATCGCGCCCACCAGCATGCCCATGCGGTCGATCAGCGCCATCGCCTCCTCGACCTTGGCCGTGTCGCCCGTGCCGCGCAGCGTCGCGTGGTCGGCGGCGCGGCCCTCGGTCGGGTTGACCACCTCGCCGCCGAACAGCCTGGCGCGCATCCCGGCGAAATCCATCGCCTCGGCCAGCTCCTCGAAAGCGGCAACCACTGCGCGGTCGAGATGCGTCTTCGACCAGTCGAACAGGATGCCGCCATCCTCCGCGCCCTCGCCCAGTTCGATCCGGCCCGAAAGCATCGCCACGCGGTCCGCACCGCCCGGCTCGTCCGCGCCCTCGCCGCCATCGCGGCTGGCGCTGAACAGCTCGCCCAGCGTCGGACGCGGCAGGTTCGCAAGCTTGTCCCAGATCGCGGCGGCAGAAGTCATGGCTCAAAAATCCTTTCGTGTACGCAGGTGCGCGACTAGGGACTTCGGCGATGATTGAGAACCCCGCATGACCGAACAGACGCTGGATACGAATTCGCCCGACACCGCGGCCGCGAAACCCGAACAGAAGGAAACGCTCGGCAGTTTCCTGTGGTTCGTCGCCAAGCTGGTGATCGCGGTGCTGATCTTCCGCAGCTTCATCTTCTCGCCCTTCACGATTCCCTCGGAATCGATGCTGCCCAACCTGCGCAACGGCGACTACCTGGTTGCCGCCAAATGGCCCTACGGCTTCTCCAGGCTTTCGCTGCCCGGCGAGCCCGACCTGTTCGAAGGCCGGTTCTTCGCCAGCCTGCCCGAACGCGGCGACGTGGCGATCTTCAAGCACCCGGTTACCGGCGCCGATTACGTCAAGCGCGTGATCGGGCTGCCCGGCGATACGATTGCCGTGCAAGGCGGCGTGGTGGTGCTCAATGGCCAGCCGCTGGCCAGGGAGGCCGCGGGCTATGCCGATATCGCGCTGGGGCCCAACACCGCGTGTCGCCGCGACGGCGGCGTAGTCATCGACGGAACGGCCTGCCGGTACCGGCAATTCCGCGAGACGCTACCTTCGGGCAGGAGCTACATGACGATCGATTTCGGCCTCGTCGGCGCGCGGATCATGACCGATGGCATGGGCGGGATCGCGACCGATTCGCGCGGTCGGCCGATCCGGATCGATCCCGACGATATCGATCCGGTGGTCGTCCCCGAAGGCCAGCTGTTCGTGATGGGCGACAATCGCGACAATTCGCTCGACAGCCGCTTCCCCCCCCTGCCCGATGGCGGCGTGGGGCTGGTCGATGCCGACCTGCTGGTCGGCCGTGCCAGCCGCGTGCTGTGGTCGACCGATGGCAGCGCCGAATGGGTCAAGCCGTGGACCTGGTTTACCGCCGCGCGCTGGGACCGGATCGGGAGCGACATATGAGCGCGCTCGCCCCCGCAACGCGCAGCTGGCTGGTCGACACCGGCTTCACCGTGAAACACGACTCGCTGTGGTTCGCCGCGCTGACCCATGGCAGCATGGGCGAGAAGCAGGATTACGAGCGGCTCGAATTCCTCGGCGACCGCGTGCTCGGCCTGTCGATCGCCGACTGGCTATACGCGCAAAGCGATGCGCCCGAAGGCAAGCTCGCCCAGCGCTTGAACGCCATCGTCAGCCGTGCGATGTGCGCGCAGATTGCCCGCGGGATCGGCCTCGCGCCGCATATCCGCATTTCCAAGCAGGCGCATGCCGATGGCGGGCGCGACAGCGACAATATCCTCGGCGATGTGATGGAAGCGCTGCTCGGCGCGCAATTCCTCGACAACGGGTTCGATGCCTCGCGCGACCTGGTACGGCTGCTGTGGCGCCCGGCGCTCGAAAGCGGTGCGGGCAAGTCGAAGCATCCCAAGAGCGCCTTGCAGGAATGGGCCGCGGGCAACCAGCGCAAGCCGCCCGAATACGAGTTGGTCGATCGCTCGGGCCCCGATCACGCGGCGCGATTCACTGTGCGTGTCAAAGTGCACAAGGTCGGCGAGGCGCAGGGCAGCGCGGGCAGCAAACAGGAAGCCGAAAAGGAAGCGGCACGGGAATTCATGGAGAAGTTCGGGTGAGCGACACACAAACCAAATGCGGCGTCGTCGCCGTGCTGGGTGCGCCCAATGCGGGCAAGAGCACGCTGGTCAACCAGCTCGTCGGCCAGAAGGTCGCGATCACCAGCGCAAAGGCGCAGACCACGCGCGCGCGGATGATGGGCATCGCGCTGCACGAGGGCGACGATGCGAGGACGCAGATGATCCTCGTCGACACGCCGGGCATTTTCGCGCCCAAGCGGCGGCTCGACCGTGCGATGGTGAGCGCGGCCTGGGAAGGCGCCGAGGCCGCCGACGCGGTGCTGCTGCTGGTCGATCCGGTCAAGCAGCGCCGCCACGAGCTCGAGCCGCTGATCGAACAGGTCGCCCAGCGCCCCGAACGCAAGATCCTCGTGCTCAACAAGGTCGATGTTGCGAAGAAGGAACCGCTGCTCGCGCTGGCGCAGGAACTGACCGGCAAGGCGCAGTTCGAGGAAGTCTATTTCGTCTCCGCGCTGACCGGCGACGGCGTCCCCGAGATGAAGGATGCGCTCGCCGCGCTGATGCCCGAGGGCCCGTGGATGTATCCCGAGGACCAGGTGTCCGACGCCAGCGAGCGCCTGCTCGCCACCGAGATCACGCGTGAACAGCTCTACAAGCAGCTCCACGAGGAACTGCCCTACGATTCCGCCGTGCGGCCGGAGAAATACATCCAGCGCCCCGACGGCAGCGTCGAGATCCACCAGCAGATCGTGGTTATGCGCGACAACCAGCGCGCGATCGTGCTCGGCAAGGGCGGCAGCCGGATCAAGGAAATCGGCAAGGCCGCACGCGAGGAACTCACCGAACTGCTGGGCCAGAAGGTCCACCTCTTCCTCCACGTCAAGACCGACGAGCGCTGGAGCGAGGACAAGGAGATGTTCGAGGAAATGGGGCTGGATTGGGTGCGGTAATTACTATTGCGCCGCAACGGTCGCAAATTCGACCCTCAGCGAGCGCACGTAGGAAACGGGATTGCCCTTGCTGTCGGTCCCCGGACTGAAGCTCAGTTCGCTCGCCCGTTCACAAACGAGATCGGCCAGCGTTCTTTCGGCGTCCTTACCGCCGTTGCAGGCTCCGGCTTGTCCTGCGAAATCAACTTCGACCACCACCTCCATCGCGTGTGGACTTATCAGCCCGGTCGGAAGCTGGTTCAGCTCCAATGATAAGTCGGGCATTTGCCCCGCGGCCTCGACTTCCGTCGCGCTCTCCGTCCCAGACGTCCATAGCTTGACCACTGTTTGGACGTAGCCGTACGTTGCTTGCCCGTCCAGGGTTCGGGCCGGAGGCACTCGCTTGCCTTCGATAAATGTGCAGACCCTGTACGCCAGACGGCGGTTGCCGATCCAATCGAGCGTGTCGCAATCATAAATCCGCCCGTCCGGACCGACCCAGAACGAAACTGACGCGGCGGCGGAGGTGGTAGATCGTGCCGTCCACTCCAAGTATTCGGGCAACACGATGTTCGACAACGCTTCCAAGTTGGGCGCCGAGACTGTCGCGACGAGAGAAAGAAAGACCGACATTTCGCGGGATTAGCCTTCCAATGCGGACACCACAATAAAGTAGGAGTTTGGATCACAGACTGAGAGAGTTTAACAAGGCTAGAACTGGCGCAACGACCGCTCCACTCATTGCCAAAGCCGCCATGCGGCTTTGAACGTCTGACCCTCTACCGCTTCTTCGCCACCTTGATCTTGTTCTTCTTGGCGAAGTCCTTGGTCGATTCCTCGCTGCGGTTCAGCGCCTTGGCGATCTGCTTGAGGCCCTGTCCCTTGGCGGCGAGGGTGCGGAGCTGGCCCGCCTCCTCGCCCGTCCAGGGTTGCTTGTGCCGTTCGAAGCGGTCCTTGGCCATCAGTCCGCCGCGGCCTTCTTGGCCGGCGCCTTCTTCTTGGCGGGAGCCTTCTTCTTTGCTGCAGGCTTCTTCTTGGTGGCCGCCTTCTTCTTGGGCGCAGCCTTCTTCTTCTTCGCCGGTCCCTTCGCCGCGCGCGCATCGATCAGTTCGATCGCCTGCGTCTCGGTTACGTCCTCGGGCTTCACGTCCTTGGGGATCGTGGCGTTGGTCGTGCCATCGGTGACATAGGGGCCATAGCGGCCCGGCATCACCTTGATCTCGCCGCCGCTGGTCGGGTGTTCGCCCAGCGTCTTGATCGGTTCGGCCTTGCCGCGCCCTCCGCCCTTGCGGTTGGCGGCCTGCGCGAGGATGTCGACCGCACGGTTCATGCCGACCTCGAATACCTCGCGGGTGTTCTGCAGCTTGCCGTACTTGCCGTCATGGCGCAGGTACGGGCCGTAACGTCCTATCGCGGCTTCGATTTCCTTGCCGGTTTCCGGATGCGCGCCGACGATGCGCGGGAGGCTCAAGAGCTTCAGCGCCCATTCGAGATCGAAATCGTCGAGGTCCTTGGGGATGCTCGCGCGCTTGGCCTCCTTGCCCTCGCCGAGCTGGACATAGGGGCCGAAGCGGCCGCTCTTGCGCTCCACCGGCAGGCCGGTTTCCGGATCCTCGCCCATCACGCCGTCATCGGCGCCGTCGTCGCCATCGGAGCCGCCCGGCTTGGCGAACTGGCGGGTGTACTTGCACTCGGGATAATTGGCGCAGGCGACGAAGGCGCCGTAGCGGCCACCGCGCAGCGCCAGCCGTCCGCCCTCGCGACCTTCGGTCTCGCACAGCGGGCAATGGCGCGCGGGCTTGCCGTCGGCGCGCTCGGGGAAGAGGTAGTCGGCGAGGAAATCGTCGAGCACTTCGGTCACTTCCGAAGGCTTCTTCTCCATCACCTCTTCGGTCTTGGGCTTGAAGTCGCGCCAGAAGGCTTCGAGCAGCTGCTTCCAGTCCTCGCGCCCGTCGGAAACCGTGTCGAGCTCGTCCTCGAGCCCGGCGGTGTAGTCAAAAGCGACATATTGCGGGAAGAAGCGCTCGAGGAAGGCGGTCAGCAGGCGGCCGCTTTCCTCCGCGAAGAACCGGTTCTTTTCCATCCGCACATAGGCGCGGTCGCGCAGGGTCTGGATGGTGCTGGCATAGGTCGACGGGCGGCCGATGCCGAGTTCCTCGAGCCGCTTGACGAGGCTGGCTTCGGAAAAGCGCGGCGGCGGCTGGGTGAAGTGCTGGTTCGCATCGACGCCGCGCTTGAGCGGGCTGTCGCCTTTCGCGATCGTGGGCAGCAAGCCGTCCTCGTCATCCTCCGCATCGTCGCGGCCTTCCTGGTAGACGGCAAGGAATCCCGGGTATTTCACGACCTGGCCGGTGGCGCGCAGCTCGTGCCGGCCGGTCGCGTCGCGCAAGGTTACGCTGGTCCGCTCGAGGCTGGCGGCGGCCATCTGGCTGGCCATCGCGCGCTTGTAGATCAGGTCGTAGAGCCGGCCCTCGTCTCCCGAACCGGCGCGGTCCTGGTTGAAGTTGGTCGGCCGGATCGCCTCGTGCGCTTCCTGCGCGTTCTTGGCCTTCGACTTGTACATGCGAGGGGCATCGGGAAGCGCGTGGCCGCCATAGCGATCGGCCACCGCCTTGCGGCAATCGGCAATCGCGCTGCCATCCATGCTGACGCCGTCGGTACGCATGTAGGTGATCGCGCCCGCCTCGTAGAGCGATTGCGCGCAGCGCATCGTATGGCTGGCGGAGAAGCCGAGCTTGCGTGCGGCTTCCTGCTGCAGCGTGGAGGTGGTGAACGGCGGCGCCGGATTGCGCTTGAACGGCTTGGTTTCGACTTCCTCGACCGTGAAGTTCGCGCCCTCGACCGCGGCCTTGGCCGCCATCGCGCTACCTTCGTTGCCGAGGGTGAGCTTCTCCAGCTTCTTCCCATCGAACTTCACCAGCCGTGCGTCGAACTCGGTGCCGTCATGCTGCAGTCTGGCGATGACCGACCAGTATTCGTCGGCACGGAAATGCTCGATCTCGATCTCGCGGTCGACGATCAGCCGCAGCGCGACCGATTGCACACGCCCGGCGCTCTTCGCGCCCGGTAGGCGGCGCCACAGCACGGGACTGAGCGTGAAGCCATAGAGATAATCGAGCGCGCGGCGCGCGAGATAGGCGTCGATCAGCGGCTGATCGAGGTCGCGCGGGGCCTTCATCGCCTCGGTCACCGCCTGTTTGGTGATCGCGTTGAAGGTCACACGATCGACCTTTTCGGGCAGCGCTTTCCTCTTCTGCAGCAGCTCGCGCACGTGCCACGAGATCGCCTCGCCCTCGCGGTCGGGGTCGGTGGCGAGGATCAGGCGGTCGGCGGCCTTCGCGTTGTCGGCGATTTCCTTGAACCGCTTCTGCTTGTCGCGATAGAGTTCCCAGTCCATCGCGAAGCCCTCGTCGGGACGCACGCTGCCATCCTTGGGCGGCAGGTCGCGGACGTGACCGTAGCTGGCGAGGACCTTGAAATCCTTGCCGAGGTATTTCTCGATGGTTTTCGCCTTGGCGGGCGATTCGACGATGACCAGTTGCATGGGGGTAGTTGCAGTCCCTTACGTGTGTACGTGCGTATACGCGCGAAAATGGGGACCGCTCCCGATCCACGTCAAGCGCCAAAAACGGAACGGGCCGCCCGTACTAGGAGGTACGTGGGCGGCCCGTCGCAGGCGCCGTTGGGGGGTGCCCGCTATTCAATCCGGTGAGGTGGCGGCGACCGAATCGGTCACCACGTAGAACTACCATAGGGCGCGATTCCGCTCCGCGCTTGCAAGATTGCGTCAATCTGCGGGTAGTCAGCCTTTCAGGCTCACCCGCCCCGCCGCATGGCGCTCGAGACGACCGGCCACTTCCAGCTCCAGTAATGCCAGCTGCACGGCGCTGGCGCTGGTGCCCGATTGGCGGATCAGCTCGTCGACCGCAACCGGCGCGGTGGTGAGCAGATCGGCGATCGCGGCGGGTTCCGCATCTGCCAGTTCGCCCGGCTCGAAGTCGAAAGCGGGCGCCGCCTCGCGGAAGGTCGAGCGCGGTTCGCCCGCAAAGCTCGACAGCAGTTCGACCACATCCTCGGGCGCCTGCACCAGCACCGCGCCCTCGCGGATCAGGTGGTTGCAACCGTGGCTGCGCGCCTCGAGCGGGCTGCCGGGGATCGCCATGACCTCGCGCCCCGCCTCGCCCGCCAGCCGCGCGGTGATCAGGCTGCCCGATTTGACCGCAGCTTCCACCACCAGCGTGCCGCCTGCGAGACCGGCAATGATGCGGTTGCGGCTGGGAAAGTGGCTGCCGCGCGGTTCGGTGCCCGGCGGCTGCTCGGCGAGCAGCAGCCCCTCATTGGCGATCCGCTCCTGCAGATCGGCATGCTGCGGCGGATAGGCGATGTCGATCCCGCTAGCGATGACGCCGATGGTGGCGGGAAATGCGCCTTCGTGCGCGGCGCCGTCGATCCCGCGCGCGAGGCCCGAGACCACGGTAAAGCCCGCCTCCGCCAGGCCCTGCGCGAAATCGCGCGCCAGCTTGACCGCCGCGGCGCTGGCATTGCGTGCGCCGACCATCGCGACACAGGGCTGCGCGGCGAGCGTCAGGTCGCCGCGCCAGGTGAGGATCGGCGGCGCGCCGTCGATCTGGCCGAGCAGCGCGGGATAGTCGGGCTGGTCGTGGAACAAATATCTGGCGCCTGCCTTGCGCACCGCCTCGACCTCGCGCTCGATCCTCTCGGCGGGACAGGCGCGATACTGGCGGCCGCCGCGCTTGCCGAGATCGGGCAGCGCGCCAAGCGCTTCGGCCGCGCTGCCGAAGCGCTGCAGCAGCATGGCATAGCTGACCGGTCCGACATTGGGCGAGCGCAGCAGGCGGATGCGGGCGAAAGCCTCGTCCTGTGACACCGCGGGCTGCGCCGCGACGGTCACTCTTTCGAGCCGCCGATCCGGGGTTCCTCGCCCTTCATCAGCCGCGCGATATTCGCACGGTGGAGGTAGATGATCAGCAACGCGATCGCCGCGAGCACGGGGAAGAACTGCGGATAGCCGAGCAGCGGCGCAGCGGCGGCGGCGGCGATTACGGCCGACATCCCTGCAAGCGAGGAAATGCGGAAGATCGCCAGCACGCTCAGCCAGATGAAAGCGTAGGCCAGCCCCAGCGGCCAGGCGAGGCCGAAGGCGACACCCGCATTGGTAGCAACGCCCTTGCCGCCCTTGAAACCCAGCCAGACGGGGAAACAGGGCCCCAACCCCGCGGCGCCCGCGGCGAAGGCTTGTCCGACCTCGCCCCAGAGCTGCCCCGCGATCACCACGGGGGCGAGCCCCTTGGCCAGATCGAGCAGCAGCGTGGCGGCGGCCAGCCCCTTGTTACCGGTGCGCAGCACGTTGGTCGCGCCGATATTGCCCGAGCCGATCTGGCGCACGTCGCCCATGCCCGCCGCCTTGGTCAGCAGCAGGCCGAAGGGGATCGATCCGATCGCATAGCCGAGCAATGCTGCGTAGAATGCATCCACGGGAAATCTCCGGTGCTGGGCGCCCGGTCGCGGTCACGCCCTTCCTCTTTGATTACGCTGTAAAAGTAAGTACGGCCCTTCGACAAGCTTCAGGCCGCATGGAATATCCGCTTTGGACGCAACATCCCCCATCCTGCTGTTCGATTCCGGTGTTGGCGGACTGACCGTGCTCGACGAAATGCGCCGGGTGCTGCCTGATGCGCCAGTGATCTACGCCGCCGATATGGCCGGCCTGCCCTATGGCACCAAGAGCGAGGCGGAGGTCGCCGCGCGCGTCGCCGGCCTGCTCGGACGGATGGCCGAACGCTACCAGCCGCGCCTGATCTGCATCGCCTGCAACACCGCCAGCACGATCGCGCTGGGCATGGTCCGCGACGTGCTGGAGACGCCGATCGTCGGGACCGTGCCTGCGATCAAGCCCGCCGCCGCACTGACCAAAAGCGGGGTCTTCGGCCTGCTCGGCACCGAGGCGACCATGCGACAGAAGTATGTCGACGATCTCGAACACGCCTTCGCGGTCGGCAAGCGGCTGCTGCGCCATGGCGCCAACGACCTGGTCCCGCTGGCCGAGGCCAAGCTGCGCGGCGAGCGCGTGCGGGTCGACGATGTGGCCGAGGCGGCTAAGGGGCTGGTGCTGCAGGAACACGGGCGCGACATCGATACGATCGTGCTGGCCTGCACGCATTTCCCGCTGCTCGAGGACGAGCTGCGCGAGGCCTTCGGCAAGGACGTCGCCTTCGTCCACGGCGCGCAGGGGATCGCACGGCGGATCGCGTATCTGACCGAAGGCCAGTCCTTCGCCCGCAAGACCGGGGACCGCGCGATTACCACCGGCGCGCTGCCGGACTTCGAGCGACTGGCCCCCGCCTTCGCGCAGCGCGGGATCGAGCGACTGGAGAAGTTCTGAATTCTCCATGGCTGGCGGCGAGCGAGTGACCCGGTTCGAGGCCGAATTGCCTTTCGATTGACTTGCGAACGGCTCGCAAAGATCGCGGTGGCGATTTGCAACGTATTTGACTAATGGGGCCTTCACAGACAGCCGCGGACAGGCGGCGCAGAGACGGGCGAAAACGCCAGTGAACTACGACCAGATCTTCGACG
>JBFOLW010000248.1:0-2339 GCA_040830305.1 Erythrobacter sp. | reverse complement strand
GTGAAAGTCAGCTTGTCGGCCATGGGGAGAATCTCCGTATCTTCATTGTGTGGTTCGCGGCCCCACATAGGTCGACGACCGCCCGCTGGCTAGGCCGCCGACCCGATGCGCCCTTGCCCTATCGTGGCGGAGCCATACGCTCGTTGGTCATGGCGACCCATTCGCGTACGCCTGCAAGCAGCGCATCGAGCGCTGTGCGGTCGCGCACAACGCCGCCCTGAATGACCGCTGCGATCTTTCTGGTATTCGCGATATCGAGCGTCGGATCGTCGTCGAGGAGTACCAGATCGGCGATCTTTCCGGTCGATATTCCGCCGAAATCCCGGGTGCGACCGAGATAGTCCGCAGGCACGCTGGTGGCCGCCTGCAAGGCCTCCATCGGCGTAAGGCCGGCGCGCACGAGGAAGCCGAGCTCGTCATGCAGGCTCGCCCCCGGAACGATCATCGTGTCGTTGGCATCGGTGCCCGCCATGATCTTGACGCCTGCGTCGTGCGCCATTCCGGTGGTCTTCAGCACGAGCGCGAAGAAATCCCGCAAATCGGCTATCTCTTCGGGCGAAGCTGCAGCGGTACGGTCGAGGTCCCGGCCCCATTCGGCCTGTTGCATGTCGATGATATAGGCGAGGTCCGGATCGGCCCGGTACTCGGGTTCGCCGGCGCGAAAGTCGAGTTCGCGCGTGGCATGGGTCGGCACGTAGTAGGTGCCGTTCTCCACCAGTACCGCGATCTGCGACCGGCAGGCTTCCTCATCGAAGGTGTCGCGCACATTGGCAGGGATAGCGTCGCGGTCTGGCCAGGGCACCTCCTCGCCGCTGAGTTTCGCCATGACCTGCGCCCGGAATTCTCCGCCGAAGGTCGAGCAATCGAGCGGCAGGTCGCGCCCGTGCTCGATCGAGGTCATGCCCATGGTGGCAACATCGGCGACGCTGAACATCATCGGCACGTGCCCCCCGAACCTGATCCCTTTCTCGTTCGCGGCCTGTGCAAGGCCGCGAAACGCACCGGGTACGAATTCTTCGCCGACCTTGAGAAGCCCGGCACCGCGCGCGGCAAGTCCCGCCGCCGTGGCACGTCCGTCACCAACCGTCATTGGGCTGTAGAGCACCTGCTCGCCGGTCGCATCCTCTGGACGATTGCTGTCAATCTTCATCGTCGACAATTCGACGATGCGTGGGCCAGGCTTCTCTCCCGCCTCGAGCCTGGCCTGGCTTGCCTGCATTTCGTCGAGGCACAGATAGAATCCGCCGGGTTGCGGGCAATCGCTGCCCATTTCGCGAATGCCGGTGATGCCGTGGGCAATCATGAGCTTCAGCGTCGCATCGTGGAGCGGGCGGTAATTCGAGTGCGAATGCATATCCATGAGGCCGGGGATGAGAAACTTGCCATCCGCTTCGATCACCTGCTCCGCCTCGGGAGCAGTGCCGGTTTCGATGACCGCCACGATCCTCCCGTCATCGATCACCACGTCCTGTGCCCCGGTTCTGGCCGCCTGCTCCGGATCGATCACCGTCACATTGCGAATTACCAGATCGGCTTGTGCGGCGGCAAGCGCCGACGGTGGCGAACCTGCCAGTACGGCCGCAGCCGCTAGTGCGGAAAATCTGCTCATCGAAACCCCTCCCTCGGTTCTCGCA
Source organism: Erythrobacter sp. (assembly GCA_040830305.1). Lineage (GTDB taxonomy): Bacteria > Pseudomonadota > Alphaproteobacteria > Sphingomonadales > Sphingomonadaceae > Qipengyuania. The sequence continues at coordinate 705 of JBFOLW010000248.1, read as the reverse complement.
AGCCTACCTATGTGTATTACTGCCCTAATACAATGTTCATTGTGCGAGGCTTGCTTTTCACCGCGCCCTATCTAGAGCCGCCGAATGGCCGACGAGACGCGCCCGCCCGAAGACGACGTGATGCTGGCCGACCCGCCGGCGGTCGAGGCGCGCCCGGACGACCGGATCGACGACGAGCGGATGGACGAGGAGAACATCCTCAAGCCCGAATTCGTCCGCTCGGTCGAGGATGCGCTCGAAGAGGGCGACACCAAGGCGGTCTACGAACTGGTCGAACCGCTCCACCCGGCCGACATCGCCGACCTGCTCGAGCTGCTCGAACGGCAGGAACGCGCGCAGCTCGCCGCCGCGATCACCGACCTGATGACCTCGGATGTGGTCGCCGAGCTCAACGACTATGTCCGCGAGCCCATGATGGAAGCGCTGCCGCCCGAAGCGGTGGCGCAGATCGTCGACCAGCTCGAGACCGACGATGCGGTCCAGCTGATCGAGGATCTCGACGAGGCCGACCAGCGCGCCATCCTCGCCGAGATCGAGCTGGAAGACCGGATCGCGATCCAGTCCGCGCTGTCCTATCCCGAAGAGACCGCCGGGCGGCTGATGAGCCGCGAGTTCGTCGCGGTGCCCGAGCACCTGACGGTCGGCGACCTGATCGATTACCTGCGCGAAAGCGGCGACCTGCCCGACGAATTCTACGAGATCTTC
>JBFOLW010000247.1:0-5859 GCA_040830305.1 Erythrobacter sp. | reverse complement strand
GTCGTCCGCCGGATCGATGATGATCGCGCGCCTGTCGCCAAGCGTCGGGCGCGTGCCGAGGCGCGACTGCATCGCACGGATCTGCGCAATCCGGATGCTGCGCGCGAGTTCATAGGGCTTGCCGTCGGCGCGCTTGCGCTCTTCCTTGTCGTCCTTCGGCGCATAGGTAAGCGTGTGAATATCCGGGTGCTGTCCGCCCTCTCCTGCAGCCGCGCCGACGAGTTCCCGCGCTGCAGCGAGCGCAAAGCTGCCTTTGCCCACCCCGCGCCGCCCGGCGAGCAGCCAGGCATGGTGCATGCGCTCGCCGGCCATGGCCTTGCGCCATTCGCGCCATGGTTCGTCGTGCCCCAGCAGCATCAACCGGTTTCCGCCATACGATTGCTGACCACTTCGCGGATCCGCTGGTGAACGGCCTCCATGCTTCCACTGCCATCGATCACAGCAAAGCGATCCGGTTCGGTGCCGGCAAACGTCAAGAATGCGGCATTGACCGAGGCATGGTAGTCGGCCGCGCGCCCTCCGATGGCATCGCTGTCTGCGCCGTCGCGCTCGGAAAGACGCACTTCGACATCCGCAATCGGCACATCGATCACGATGGTGAGATCGGGCAACAATCCCCCGCTTCCGGTCGCATGCAGCGCCTTGACCGTCGCATCTCCGAGCCCGCCCGCAATGCCTTGATATGCCCGGCTGGAATCGAGAAACCGATCGCAGATCACCCATGCCCCGCTATCGAGGGCCGGACGGATCTTGCGCGCCACGTGATCGGCGCGGGCTGCGGCGAAGAGCAGCGCTTCGGCTTCGAGCGTCCAGCCCTCGCCTGGCGGAGCCAGCAGCAACTCGCGGATAGCTTCCGCGCCTGGCGTGCCCCCGGGCTCGCGGGTTTGTTCGACTGAAAGGCCTTGGGTGCGCAGATACTCTGCGAGCAGTTTGGCCTGGGTCGATTTGCCCATGCCTTCGCCGCCCTCGAATACGATGAAGCGTCCGCGGGTCATGTCACCCAGCTCCGCAGGGCATTGACTACGCGGTGGATCGGGTTCGCTTCGTGTACGTCCTCGCGCGCGACCAGCGGAACGCGGTGCTCGGGCATCCCGGCGATCGAAACGACCAATTCAGCGACCGGTTCTCCCTTGGCGATCGGCGCGCGCAGGGGCCCTTCGTAGCGCAGGGTCAACTCGATTTCCGGCGTGCTTCCCCTTGGCACCGAAATGCGGACGCCACCCGGTGCCTCTAGTTCGACCCGACCTGCCGAGCCGCCTTGCACGCGTGCGCTGGAAATGCTGGTTTCGGGGCCAAAAAGCGTCCTGCCTTCGAATGCCTCGAAGCCCCACTCGATAAAGGATCGCGAGGCCTGCGCCCGCTCGCGGCCGCCCGGGCTTCCCGCCACGACCATGACCAACCGGCGCCCATCGCGTTGGGCCGAGCCGAGAAAGCCGAAACCAGCCTGATTGGTATAGCCGGTCTTGATCCCGTCCGCTCCGCGAACCACACCCGATATCGGATCGTGGTTGCGCTGCGCGATACCGTTGTACTCGAGCTCATTCGCGCCCACGAAATGGCGATATTTGGACGGATGACGGGTGACCATCGCCCGCGCCAGCGTTCCCAGATCGCGGGCCGTGACGAAGGTCTTGCCTTCGTCCATCCAGCCATTGGGATTGCCGAAATGGCTGTCCGCCATCCCGATTTCGCGCGCCTTGGCATTCATCGCCGCGACCCAGTCCTCGACCGACCCCGCGGCACCTTCGGCGAGAACGACCGCACCGTCATTAGCGGAGACGGTTGTCACGCCGTGAACGAGATCGTCCACCGTCACGCGCGCATCGGCGGGAAGGAACATCGTCGAGCCCCTGCGGCTCCATCGACGGAATGTTTCCGGCCGGACGCCATAGACCTGATCGGGGAATATCCGCCCCTCTTCCATCCATTCGAAAGCCAGGAACGTGGTCATGACCTTGGTGATCGAGGCGGGCATGAAGCGGCGGTCTATGTCGCGCTCGAACAAGACCTGGCCACTCGAGGCATCAAGCAAATAGGCGATCGGCGCGTCGGACGGGCTCGGGATCGCCGGAGCGATCGATCTCTGTGCGCCGAGCGGCGCGGCAAGCAGGGCCGCAGTCAAGGCAGCCAGCGATGTCAGGCGGTAACGCAAATTCGCTCCCGTGCCGGGCGGGAGCCGCGGCGTATCAGTCGGTTGATCGGATCAGAGCGTCGCTATAACCGCGCTCGCGGAGCTTGGCGAGCGCCTGCTCGGCCTGTCCACGGGTTGCGAAGGGGCCCACACGAACCAGCGCCAGATTGCCACTGTTCTCGACATAGCCCTGCACTTCGCGGGCAAGGCGATCGGCATTGGCACGGACTGAGAAAGCGCCGAGCTGGACGGCAAAGCGGCCATCCGGGTCGGTCGGGACCATCACCGGCGCTCGGGCCGGACCACCATCGACAGCCATCGGCAGCTGGGGGCGTGTAGCTTCGCGCGCGGCCGGTATGCTTTCCGCAGGTTCGTTGCTGTCATTCTCCGGCGTTGCAGGGGCCATGATCACCTCATCGTCGGGATCGAGAGTGGCAATGCTTCCCGGCGTTGGCACGCTCCCGCTCACTTGTACCTGACGCGGATCGCCAAGCGGAGCCGACCCGCGTTCGGGAAGGCGCCGCTTGAGAACTTCGAGCAGTCCGACGGGCGTGTCCATCCGCAGGGGGGCCTCGCGTCCGGCGCGCAGCCCGGCACGATGTTCCTCGGGCGGATTTACGCGGCGCATGCGAACGGGAGCGCCCTCCCCTATTCCGAGCTGCATAAGCGCACCATCCGACAGGGCAAGCAGCCGGTCGTTCGTCATCGGGCCGCGACGCTCGAGCCGCACGAGAATGGTCCGCCCGGTATCGAGGGCGGTGACTTCGACATAGCTCGGCAACGGCAGCGTGCGATGCGCTCCGGTGACGCCACCGGCACCCGCCTGATCCACGGTGACATAGCCGACCTGGTCGTAGTTCAGCGTATCCACCGGCGTATAGGTCACACCGTCGATGGTAAAAGGGTCCCCCAGAACGATCGGATAATCCGCCGCGGGCCCGTTCTCGATCGAGCGCGATGCGGGCGCTGGCACCGATTGCGCGATGCCGACACAGGCACCGAGGCCCATCGAAGCGAGACTTGCTGCGGCAGCTAGAGCAAACCTATTCGGCAATTTCATCGGCCAGCAGCCCCACACTCATCGCGTAATAGTTCGAGCAGTTGTATTCGAGGATGACCCGATAATTCGAGGTTAACAACCAGGCGGGCGTTCCCGGCCCGTCGGGCTGGAACAGCGTGACCAGTATACCGTCGTCGATCGCGCGCTGGGGCTGGACACCCAGCCCGCGCCATTCGCGCACGGTCTTGTAGACACTGTGGCGGGAGTGGACGCGAGTGCAGCCTGGCGCGGCCATGCGAGTGCGGTGTGCTGCAACATCGAAACCCGATGGGACATACGCCCCGACGCCCCAGGGCTGCCCGCTACGCCACCCGGCATCGCGGAAGTAGTTCGCGATCGAGGCAAGTGCATCGGCACCGTTGTTCATGATGTCCGCGCGACCATCGCCATTGCCGTCGGCGGCAAGGCGCAGATAGACCGAGGGGAGGAATTGCGGATTGCCGAACGCTCCCGCCCAGCTGCCCTTGAGCTCGGTGCGAGTGTAGCCCTTGTCGGCCACTTTCATCAGCGCGACCCACTCGCCCGCGAACAGATCGCGCCGCCGCCCTTCCCATGCGAGCGTCGCAAGGGCTTGCGACAGATCGAATCCGCCTTTCACCGCGCCATAGGCGGTCTCGTGACCCCAGATCGCCACGAGGATCTCGCTTGGCACGCCGTATTCGCGCTCGATCGCCCGCAGCGTGCCCGACCCGCTCGCATGGGCATCGCGCCCGCCGCGGATCCGCGCGGCATCCACATGCCGGGCGATATAGGGAGCCAACGCCGGGTAACCCGCCCTTGTCGGTGCGCCTGGCTGGCCGCGATCGAGCTCGATAACCCTGTAATTCGGTTCGAGTCCCGTCGTCATCCGATGCAACGTCGATTCGCTGACCCCTTCGGCACGCGCACGCGCGATAAGCAGTTGGAGATAAGCGTCGAAACTCAGGTTTTCCTGCGCCATCGTCGGAGTGGCGGGGAGAGACAGGGCGAGCGCCCCGAGGGCGGCGAGCAAGCGTTTTGAGATCATGCGCTTATTGTCGCAGAGCGAAGCTGAACGGCAAGTGTCATTCACCGATTACGGCCCACGATCCGTCGATGTTCCCGGTCGGGGCGTGACAAGTGCTGATCGGGGCGCTAGCGGCCATTCTGCTCGCGGACAGGTGGCAGAGCGGTTGAATGCACCGGTCTTGAAAACCGGCAAGGGTGCAAGCCCTTCGTGGGTTCGAATCCCACCCTGTCCGCCAACTACTTCCCCTTGCCCGGCTTGCGGACCAACGATTGATCCTGCCGGTCCTTCGCCGGATAGGCCTGAGGGTTTACGCTCGACTGGTTCCTCAGCGCGGCGTGATCATCGATCAGCGCGCCATCGCGCAATCGCTCGGCTTCGCGGTCGTGGGCTTTCTGTTCGTCATCGATATCATCGGTCATTCAATTGCTCCTTCGACGATAGAACGCTCATGACAGCAAAAAATCTCCCGCCCGGACGGCAGGCCGCGCCGCTCGTGGGGCAGACGGCAATCGGTAGAGCGTTTCGAAGGAATTATAGAGCGTAGCGAGCGAGCGCTCGGTAGTCGGCCTGGCACTCCTCGGCGACCTCTGCATAGGCTCCCTGCAGCTCGGGCAATCCACCCGATGCCCTGGCGAAACCGGTAGAAGCGTTGACCTGGTCGTACCAATGCGCACCCCAGGCGCCGTCTTCCGGCAAGGGGCCTTTGCTCCATTGCAGCATGGCCGGATCCCAATTGATGCCGATAGCGGTGCACAATTTGGCCAACATGCCAGGCGGGTCTGCCAGAATCGCATCGGAATCGACCACTGGTGGTGCCCGGCCGGCTCGGTCAGCCTCATGCTCGAAGTAGCGCCGCATCTGCCCGAAACCGAGCATTTCGGCGCGCCGGAGTTCGTTCTTCTTCTGGTAACTGGCCACGACCCTCTCGGGTGCTCGGATCAGGAATGCGTGACGATGGCCGGGCATGTCGGCAATCGATAGCGGTCCGACCATGTGATGCGGCATATGCTTCTGGTACCAGATCGGCTGGCCACCGGGCGGATCACCCGACTGGGTATCGAGTACCGATCGCCAGTCGCAATCCATGTCCGCAATCGTTTCCCGCGCCAGAGGGTGCGGTTCGCCCGTCGCCTTCAGGAATGCACCGTAAAAGGGTTCGTCCGACACGGCACAATCGGGCCGTGCACTGAAACTGCGCATCATCGCGGTCGATATGTTGCGCGGGCCCGACCACATGGCGATGCGGACAGTCACGGGCGTGCCCTGCCCTCCACGTCATCCCCAAGGCGGGCGAGGTAGAGCTGCTGCAGCCGTTCCACCATCGGGCCGCGTTCTTCGCCCAGCACTCGTCCATCGACCAACCCGACCGGTGCCACTCCGGCGAAAGTCCCGGTGGTGAATGCCTCGTCCGCGCCGTAGACATGCGTCAGCGAGAAGTTGCGTTCGTGCACTGGGATACCGGCATCGCGAGCCACCTCGATCACCACAGCGCGCGTGATGCCATCGAGACAGTAGTCGCCGCTCGACGTCCACAGCTCGCCGTCCCGGGCGATGAAGAAGTGCGTCGAATTGCAGGTCGCGACGAAGCCGTGCGGGTCGAGCATCAGCCCCTCGTCTGCCCCGGCCTGCGCCGCCTGGATGCATGCGGTGATGCAGTTGAGCTTGCTGTGCGAATTGAGC
>JBFOLW010000246.1:0-2054 GCA_040830305.1 Erythrobacter sp. | reverse complement strand
GGAGTTCAGCCTTGTTGGCGGAAATGGCGCTGGCCATCAGTCGTCTGCCTTTTCTTCTTCGATGTCGTCGGCACCGCTCGTGTCGAGCGGCTGAGTGGCGGCGATCAACGCGTCGGTCAAGACGAGCTGTGCCGAATGAATTTGGTCGCGGGGTACCGAAACCTCGCCCGCCTTGCGGTCTTCGATGGTGACCGTGTCGCCTTCGATGCCCTTAAGAGGACCGCGCAGATTGCGCTGGCCATCAAAGCCCTTGGTCATCGAGATCCTGGCTTCGTGCCCCGCCCAGTCGGCGAAGTCCCTGGCACGCGTGAGCGGGCGGTCGATCCCGGGGCTGGAAACTTCGAGATGATACGCGCCGTCGATCAGCACTTCGCCCGCTTCTTCAAGCGCGTCGATGCGATCGGACACTCGGCGCGAAAGTGCAGCGCACTGCTCGATCACCAGCTGGCCCGTCGCGGGGTCTTCGGCCATGATCTGCAGCGCCTCGCCACCGTCGCCGGCTTCCGAGGGCATCATCTTGACGCGCACGAGCTCGAAGCCGAGCGCCTTTGCCTCGGGTTCGATAACTTCGGTCAAGCGTGCCAGATCGGCCATTCAGTCTCCAAATACACCTGCGACGCGACAAAGCGGTTTCGTGCCGGCCCCTCGCGGCGCCAGCCCCTCCAGTGTCGCGACAATGTCGGGATGAGCGGCGATATAGGCGCGGCAAAAGTTTATTGCAATCGCTGATTTTCAGCGAAGATCCAGCGACAGGCGAGCATTGAGAGCACGGCACCGACGAACTGCGCGAGCACAAAGCCGACGACATCTGCGGGCGCTATGCCGGAAAAGCTGTTCGTGAAGGCCCGCCCCACGGTGATCGCGGGATTGGCAAAGCTGGTCGAACTCGTGAACCAGTAGCCCGCCGTGATGAACAGCCCGACGCCGGGTGCGACCCATTCGGGACGCGAGCGAAGACAACCGAGAATAGTGAACACCAGCCCGAAGGTGGCAATCCCCTCGCCCAGCCACTGCCCTCGGCCGGTCCGCACGTTCTCGCTGAACTGGAAGACCGGCGCATCGAACATGAGGTGCGCCGCCCAGACCCCGAGAAGACCGCCAGCCAATTGGGCAACGACAAACAGCACGGCGGCACTCACTGAAATCTCCCGGCGTAGTGCGAAGACCAGTGTCACCGCGGGGTTGAAATGCGCTCCCGAAACCGGTGCAAGCGCGGCGATCAGCACGAACAGGATTGCCCCGGTGGCGATCGTGTTGCCGAGCAGCGCGACGGCGATATTGCCGCCCGCCAGCGCCTCCCCCATGATTCCCGATCCGACCACGGTCGCGAAGAGGAAGAAGCTACCCAGCGCTTCCGCGCCGAGCTTGCGGGCGAGTCCGGGCCGCGCCTGTTCAGCAGCAGGCACGTGTTTCGACGCTCTTCGGGGCCTCGGGAACGCCGCTATTGCCATAATCGCCGGTGCGCTCGTGTGTGAGGAAGCTTTCCCAGCGAACCCCCGCGGGATCGGCGGTCCAGTTCTTGGTCGACCGCGCAAAACAGCATTGCGTCTCGCCCTCGTCCAACACCTCGGCGCGGGTGTTTTCCACGCGTTCGAATTGTCGGGCGAGCTCTGCCGCATCGTCCGCCTGCACACCGAGGTGCGACAGACCGCCACCCGCGGCGCCCTGCTCGACCACAAAATTGACCAGCGGGTCGTCGAGCATCCATTGCAGATAGCCGTCACGCTCCATCGTGGGGGCGTGATCGAAAAGAGCTGAGTAGAACTGTTTCGCTGCAGCAAGATCTGGTGCGGTCAGGCTGATATGGATTCGCATGAGATTGTCCTTCCGGGGATCAGGTGCATGCGCCGGACGGGTCATCGGCGCAGCAGTTTTCGTTCAGATAGGCGACCAGCCCCGCCATCGTGGCGAAGTCGGCCCGGTAAATGATCGAGCGGCCGACCCGTTCATCGCTCACCAGGCCAGCGTTGCGCAGGTTGGCGATGTGAAACGACAGCGAACTGGGTGGCAGATCGAGCTTCTCGGAAATGGCACCGGCCGACAGGCCATTGGCG
>JBFOLW010000245.1:0-3946 GCA_040830305.1 Erythrobacter sp. | reverse complement strand
TCGGCCTCGTACTTCCCGCCGACCATGAAGCCCGAGATGTTCTGGAGGAACAGCAGCGGGATGCGGCGTTGTTGCGCCAGTTCGATGAAATGCGCGCCCTTGCGCGCGCTTTCGGAGAACAGCACACCGTTATTGGCGAGGATCGCGACCGGCATGCCCCAGATGTGGGCGAAGCCGCAGATGAGGGTCGAGCCGTAATGCTGCTTGAATTCGTGGAATTCGCTGCCGTCGACCAGCCGCGCGATGATTTCCTTTACATCGTAGGGCGCGCGCACGTCCTCGGGGACGATGGCGTAGAGATCGTCGGCGTCGAATCTGGGCGGGCGCGGCTCCTTCAGCGCGACGTCCTTCGCCGCCCCGGTATTCGCGCCCAGCTGGCTGACGATATCGCGCACGATGGTGAGCGCGTGCTCGTCGTTTTCGGCGAGATGGTCGACCACGCCCGATTTCTTCGCATGGAGATCGCCGCCACCAAGATCCTCGGCGCTGATTTCCTCGCCCGTCGCGGCTTTCACCAGCGGCGGACCAGCGAGGAAAATCGTGCCCTGGTTGCGCACGATCACCGTCTCGTCGGACATGGCGGGAACATAGGCCCCGCCCGCGGTGCAAGAACCCATCACGCAGGCGATCTGCGGGATGCCGAGCGCGCTCATGTTGGCCTGATTGAAAAAGATGCGCCCGAAATGATCGCGGTCGGGGAACACCTCGGCCTGGTGCGGCAGGTTCGCGCCGCCACTGTCGACGAGGTAGACGCACGGCAGGCGGTTCTCCTGCGCGATCTCCTGTGCGCGGAGGTGCTTCTTGACCGTCATCGGGTAATAGGTGCCGCCCTTCACGGTGGCATCGTTGCACACGATCATCACCTGCCGGCCCGACACCCGCCCGATCCCGGCGATCATCCCCGCGCCGTTGATTTCGTCCCTGCCGTACATGCCGTTGGCAGCAAGCTGGCCGATCTCGAGGAACGGGCTGCCCGGATCGAGCAGCCGCTCGACCCGCTCACGCGGGAGCAGCTTGCCGCGCGAGACATGCCGCTCACGGCTGCCTTCGGAACCGCCAAGTGCGGCTGCGGCGACGGTGGAGCGCAACTGCGCGGCAAGCGACCGATTATGCTCGAAGCGCGCCTTTGCGTCAGGCGCCTCGCGGTCGAGCGTGGAGGTGAGAACGGGTGCGGTCATTCGACATCCCTTGGAAAGAATCTCGTCATTTGGAAGACGGGCTGCGCAACAATTTCACCGTTGGAACCCAGAAAATAGTCTCGCATCAACCAAAGATCGACATTGGTGTCGCCCAGAAAAGCCTCTGAAAAACCGACAAAATCGACCTCGAGGTCCCAGCATTGCCTAGCGAAACCTTCGGGCACCGATGGAACAATCTTAGTAGAGAAAGTGCTCAAGCCAATTCTATGCCAGCCCTCCGACGCGTCGACACAGTCACTCTCTTCACGAAGCCTGCTCGTTACGAGTATCGCGCGTTCACTTGAGTATTGCGCCGTAACTGAAGTCAATCCATCAGCTGAATTGATCTCGATTTGCGGACGAGCGTTTGAATGACTTTCAAGGTCGAACGGAAATCCTACACATAGGGACGGCGAGCAAGCGTTTGGAGCCGGAGGAGGCGCCCTCGACATGAGTGGTGTAACTGGCAAGAGCATGGCCAATAGCAGCGCAACAATTGCACCGCCAAGCGAGCAAGAAGGAGTCGCCGTCACCCCGCCGCCCCGATCAACTCGCGGCCGATCAGCATCCGCCTGATCTCGTTGGTCCCCGCGCCGATATCGAGCAGCTTGGCGTCGCGCATGTAGCGCTCGACCGGCCAGTCGGTGGTGTAACCCGCACCGCCCAGCGCCTGGACGCTTTCGGCGGCCACGCGGAAGGCATTCTCCGAGGCCAGCAGGATCGCGCCCGCGGCATCGAAGCGGGTCGTCTTGTTGGCATCGCAGCTCTTGGCCACCGCATAGGTGTAGGCGCGCGCCGACTGCAGCGCGACATACATGTCCGCCACCTTGGCCTGCATCAGCTGGAAACTGCCGAGCGGCTTGCCGAACTGCTTGCGCTCGCGAAGATAGGGGATGACCGTGTCGAGGCACGCCTGCATCACGCCCAGCTGAAGGCCGGCGAGCACCACGCGTTCGTAGTCGAGACCGCTCATCAGCACGCCCACGCCGCCGTTTTCGGGGCCCATGATGTTCTCTTCGGGCACGAAGCAATCGTCGAACACCAGCTCGGCGGTGGGGCTGCCGCGCATGCCGACCTTCTCGATCTTCTGGCCGATCGAGAAGCCCTCGAAATCCTTCTCGATCAGGAAGGTGGTGATCCCGCGGCTGCCCGCATCGGGCGTGGTCTTGCCATAGACGACCAGCGTATCGGCGTAGGGCGCGTTGGTGATCCAGAACTTGGTGCCGTTGAGCAGGTAACCGCCCTGCACCTTCTCGGCCTTCATCTTCATCGAGACGACGTCCGAACCCGCGCTCGCCTCGCTCATGGCGAGGCTGCCGACATGTTCGCCGCTGATGAGCTTGGGGAGGTATTTAGCCTTCTGCTCGGCATTGCCCCAGCGCGCGATCTGGTTGACGCACAGGTTCGAATGCGCGCCATAGCTGAGGCCGACCGAAGCGCTGGCGCGGCTGACCTCCTCGACCGCGATGACATGTTCGAGATAGCCGAGGCCGAGACCGCCGTCTTCCTCGCTCACGGTGATCCCGTGCAGGCCGAGTTCGCCCATGGCGGGCCACAGCTCTTCATTGGGGAACCAGTCCTCGCGGTCGACCCTGGCGGCCAGCGGGGCGATCTGTTCGTCGGCAAAACGGCCAACGGTCTCACGGATCATCTCGGCGCTTTCGCCGAGCTGGAAATCGAAATCGGGGGTCGCGCGCATGCTCTCTCCTTGGGGCTTCGCGAAAAATTCGTATGCGGAGCGAGCCCGTAGCCGAGCCCGCGGCACGGGGCAAACCGAATAGGCAGGCTTCGCGAAGCAGAGATGCTAAATGCTTTACGCCACAAGCGCTTGCCCTTAGGCGAACAGGCACAGGCATGTTTCGGAAGAATTCCATCCTGTGGCCCGAGGGCAAACCGCCCTCCGATGCCCATTGCGACGAGGACAAGCGCCTCGCGATCCTTGCCGCGCATGGGATCGAAGGACTGGTCGACGATCCAGAACTGCAGGAACTGGTCGAGCTGGTAGCCAAGCTCTGCGGCGCCCCGATGGCGATGGTCACCATGGTCGAGGAGGAACGACAGCTGTTCCTTACGCGCGCGGGGATCGAGGCCCGGGAAACACCGCGCCCGACGAGCTTCTGCGCCCATGCAATGCTCGGCACCGAAGCGATGGAAGTGTGCGATGCGCGCAAGGATGAGCGCTTCGCCAAGAACGCATTGGTCACCGGTCCGCCGCATATCCGTTTCTATGCCGGCCATCCGTTGATCTCGGTGGAGGGCGCGCCGCTGGGCGCCCTGTGCGTGATTGATACGGAACCGCGCAATGCGGGCCTGACCACCTTCCAGAGCGAAAGCCTCGCCACGCTGGCCAAGGCAGTCATGCGGCGCATCTCGCAACGGCGCCTCGGCGAAACGGCACAGGAAGCTGTCGCCGTGCGCGAGGCCTATCTCCAGCGGATGATCGACAGCGTCCCGGGTATCGCCTGGTCGGCCGACGAGACCGGACGCTTCGACCAGGTCAACGCGCGCTGGGAAGGCCTGACCGGTCTTCCGAGACCCACGACGGTGGAGGACTGGCGTGCCGCGATCCATCCCGACGACTGGCACGCGGCTGTCGGGGCTTTCCGCACGTCGCTCGAAAGCGGCCGGCCCTACGAGTACGAATGGCGTCTCAGGATGTCCGACGGCAATTACCGCTGGATGCTGTCGCGTGCGGTCCGCATGCCGATGGGTGACGATGTCAACCGCTGGTTCGGTACGGTGATCGATGTCGATCGCCAGCACCGCCT
>JBFOLW010000244.1:0-8321 GCA_040830305.1 Erythrobacter sp. | reverse complement strand
GGCGCCTTCACATCGTAATAGAACCCGTCGTCGGTCGCCGGGCCGAAGGTGATCTGCGTGCCCGGGAACAGCGACTGGACCGCTTCTGCGAGGACGTGCGCGAAGTCGTGCCGGGCGAGTTCGAGCGCATCTTCCTCGTCGCGGCTGGTTACCAGCGCAAGCTCGGCATCGCCCTCGAATGGCCGGTTGATGTCGCGCAGTTCGCCATCCACGCGCGCGGCAATCGCGGCCTTGGCGAGGCCCGGGCCGATCGCGGAAGCGACGTCGGCGGGCGTCGATCCGGGGTCCATTTCGCGCACCGATCCGTCGGGCCGGCTGATCTTGAGCAGTTCGGTCATCGCCTCATCCGTTGCGTTGCCGCGCCCATGGCACAGGAAGGCGCGCGCTTAAAGCGGCGTTTGGAAGGAAGCCGGTTTCGAGGGGACGCCGCACCCCCCGAATCCGGGTGGCGGCGATTGCGACTAAGCCGCGACCGACCGCCCCCGGTCGCCCGGGGTGGTGGTAGTCGTGGTCGTGAAGCGCAGATGCGGCATTCCCGGCCGATAGCGCCGGGAAGGCAGATTCTCAACCCACGTCGAGCATCCGGCTGCCCGCGAGCGTGGTGACGCGCCTGGTCGCACTCACCCCGGCGCCCTTTTCACGCACGCTCGACAGGAAGCGGAATTCGCATGAGGCGCTGCCCGGGGTCAGCTCGACCGCCATGTAGCCGCGGCGCGAGCCGTCCATCCATCTGAGCTGGCGGTTGTGCGCCACCGTTTCGCGCTCGAGCCGGTCGCTTGGGATGTGCGAGGCATAGCTTTCCAGCCCGGGCGAGGTGACGCCCTGCACGCCGAGTTCGACGCCGACCTTCTCGCCAGCATGATCGAGTTCGAAGGCCCAGGCATTGTGCGTGTCGCCCGCTAGGCTGACGAGGTTGGCATTCGCCTCGAGCGCTGCCTCGAACACCCGGTCGCGCGCGGCGGGGTAGCCGTCCCAGGCGTCCATGTTGAGCGGCAGCTCGGCGCGGCTCGCCAGAGCGCCGGCGAGGATCCGCTGGCGGATATAGTCGGGCAGGTCGCCCGGCAGTCCCTCGGCAAGCCCCGGAGCGGTGGCGAGATTGCCCATCAGCACCTGCTGCACCAGCACTTGCCACGGCTTGCCGGCCCCCGCCGAACGCCTGAGCCCGTCGGAGAGCCACGCCTGCTGCTGCATGCCGAGCAATTCGCGGCTCCCGTCGCGATAATCGCCTTCGCGGAAGGCGACCAGTGCGGCCATGGCATCCTCGGCAGAGGTCTTGCCGGAAAGGATATCGCCAAAGGAAAATTGTTCGGCGCGTGCGGTCAGCCGCGTTTCGAGACGGAAGAGCGTCGCGAGATCGCCGACTTCGTAACTCGCCCAGGGCTCGTCGGAAACGGGCATCCATTCGCGATAGGCCCTGATCGCGGCGGCCTTGCGCACCGACCATTCGCCTTCGGCGTCGCTCTGGTGGTTCTGCGCACCGCCTGCCCACGAATCATTAGTGCTTTCATGGTCGTCCCAGCCAGAGATCATCGGGTACAATTGATGCAGCCGGCGCAGGTCCGCATCCGCGCGATAGGTCGCATAGCGCAGCCGGTAATCCGCAAGGCTGACGGTCTCGGTCGCGGGGAAAAGATTGCGCCCCGGCTCGGCCTCTTCGTTCGAGGGATAGGTGCCGGATCCGTACTCGTAGAAATAGTCGCCGAGATGCAGCGCGCAGTCGAAATCACCCGCGGCGGCGGCGTGGGCATAGGCGTTGAACCAGCCGAACCCGATGTTCGAACAGGAGAATACCGCCATGCAGAATTTTTCGGTCGCCCCGACGGGAAGCGTTTTCGTACGGCCGACATCGGAATGCGATCCGTCGGGCGCGGTGAAGCGATAATAGTACCAGCGCCCCGGCTCGAGCCCCTCCGCCCAGGCCTTGGCGCACCAGTCGGTATCGGCGCTGGCGGTGACGCTGCCACCCGCTGCCGGGCGGGCGAAGTCGAGCGATTCGCTGATTTCGAATTCGAGCGGCGTATCCTGCCCTCCGACGAAGCGCGTCCACAACAGTACCCGCGCCGGCCCGGGCTCGCCGCTGGCGACACCATGCGTGAAACCGGCAGCCGAACCCTGCGCCGCGAGCGGCGCCCCGGCGGCGCCCAGCCCCAGCAGGCCGCCCTTGAGCATCGTCCGGCGATCCAGAGCGGGCATGCAGGCGGCGGCGGGCGGTTCGGTCGCGATCATGGGTCTCTCCTCTTGCGCCCTCCTGCCTGCGCCGGATGACGCAGCAGTGACAAGCGAATTCCCGATACTGGAAAGGACTCCGGCCATTATGGAAAGCTTGCTTGACAGACGTCATGGGTTATGTAAATGTACCTTTACATCACGGAAAGGACCATTGCCATGAACAGAACCAAGCAAGCTCTCGTTTGGGCCGCAGGGATCATCGCTTTCGCATTCCTCGGAGCATCCGGGTTAGTGCCGCAAGAGGTTGCCAAATACGGGGTGATCGCACTCCCCGCGCTAGCCGCAGTGTCGATTTTCTCACAACGCTCCTGCGCGCCTTGCAATGGTGCCCGGGCATGACCGGCTCCGTCGAAGAGCGTAGAGGCAGGTCGCCGCGATTCTGGGTCGGTCTCTATTTCCTGAGCGTGGCGATCATCGGTGCGCTGAGGATCAGCGGTGCGATCAACGGGCCGACCGGCTTCATCCTGCTGGCAGCGGCAACCGGCATTCTCATTCCGATAACTCGCAAGGCCCATGGCGGGGCCATGGCACGCTACAATCGCCGGGTGCTGATATGCACCTTCGGCTACGTGCTGGGCCTGGGCATCGCGGTGACCTTGTGGAACGAATACGAGCTAACGGACCCCGTGGTCTTCGCCATATCGCTCCTGCCCACATTGCCGACTTTCGGCATCATCTGGGCCATGGCGCGCTACCTGGCGGAAGAGCAGGACGAGTACCTGCGCCACCGCACAATTATGGCAGCGCTCGTCGCGCTGGGCTTCGTACTCGCCGTTGGGATCTTCTATGGCTTCCTCGAAATGTTCGAGCTGGTCCCGCATATCTGGGCCTGGTGGGTGCTTCCCGTCTGGGCGGTTGCGCTGGGTTTGACGCAGTTCTGGCACAAGGTGCGCGGGTCATGAAAAACCGCCTCAAGGTGCTCCGCGCCGAGCGCGACTGGAGCCAGCAGGACCTCGCCACGCAGCTCGACGTCTCGCGCCAGAGCGTCAATGCGATCGAGACCGGACGCTACGATCCTTCGCTCCCGCTCGCATTCCGCATCGCTGATGTTTTCGGCCTTGCCATAGAAGAGATCTTTCTGCGCGAAGAATAGGTCTTCCTCGATTGACAGAACCCCTTCGATCCGTGACCTACAGGCGCTGGGGTCGGAGGGGTTTTATCGCATGCACGGGACGCACGACACACAGAGCGCGGGCAGCGCTTTCGTTTTCGAGGGCAATTGGCGCGAGTTCGCGAAGATCGCCTTTCCCAACCTGTTGCTGACCATCGTCACGCTGGGGATTTACCGGTTCTGGGCCACCACGCGCGAGCGGCGCTACCTGTGGTCGCGCACGCGCTTCGTCGACGAACAGCTCGAATGGGCGGGCACGGGCAAGGAGCTGTTTCTCGGCTTCGTGATGGTCTTCGTGCTGTTCGGCATCCCCTATTTCGGATTGAGCTTCGTCGCGCAGGCGCTGGTCGCGCGCGGATACGAAGCCTTGGGCGTAAGCCTCAGTTTTGTCGCGCTGGTCGCGATCTTCTATTTGCTCGGCGTCGCCCGTTTTCGCGCGCTTCGCTATCGCCTTTCGCGCACGCGCTGGCGCGGCATCCGCGGCGGCAGCGACGATGGCGGGTTCGGCTTTGGCCTGTCCTACATGTGGAAGACGCTGGCGGGCTGGATCCCGCTGGGCCTGCTGATTCCCTGGTCGATGACCAGCCTGTGGAACGAGCGTTGGTCGAAGATGAGTTTCGGGCCTTTCGCGTTCGAATCGCATGCCGAACCAGGCGGTGTGTTCGCGCGCTTCCTGCTGTTCTACCTGGCCCCGTTCGTCCTGTTTGTCGGCGGGATGATCATGGCGGGCATGGGCATGCTGGCAGGCTATGGTATCGGCGGCGAAGACGGCATGGCGGTCGGCGGCGTGCTCGGCGTGCTGGGGCTGATCCTGTTCTTCTATCTCGGCCTCGGCCTGATCGCGGTTGCCTTCTATGCCAAGTTTTATCGCGAGGTGGTCGGCGCGACGCGCTGGCGCGATCTCCATTTCAGCTTCGAGGCCTCGACGCTCGACTGGGTCAGACTGCTCGTGGTCGATGCGCTGCTGGTGGTCTTCACCTTCGGTATCGGGGCGATCTTCCTGTCCTATCGCCACTGGAAGTTCTTCATGACCCATATGGAGGCCGGCGGAGAAATCCTGCTCGACGAGCTGACCCAGTCGGAAACTGCAACTGCCAAGCACGGCGAAGGCCTGCTCGACGCGTTCGACATGGGCGCGATCTGAACCGGTGGAAGGGACCATTACCATCGCCGCCGAGTGGTATGACGGCATCAATGCGGTGCGCCATTCGGGCGAGCTGGCTTGGGACGGGCGCGACTCGTTTACGCTGGAGGCGCCGACAGCCCGTGACCGGATCGCGGCAAGCGATCTTCGCTTCGGCGAAACGCGGCCCGGCCAGCGCGTCTATCGGCTCCAGAGCATTCCCGACTTCCGGCTGATCCTGCCCGAAGACATCCCCCCCGGGCTGGCCGCGCAGCTTCCGGCGAAGAGCGACTATGGCGCGTGGGTGGACAGGCTGGGCCTCGGCCGGGCGGTTGCAGTCTTCGCGGTCGCCAGCGCGGCTGCGGTCGCATTGTTCCTGACCGCGCCCGACTGGCTCGGCCCGCGCATCCCGGCCGGCTGGGAGCGCAATATCGGCGAGGCCATGGTCGGCGATTTCGGTGGACGCATCTGCAGCACGCCTGCAGGCGATGCCGCGCTCGCCAAGCTGCTCGCCAAGGTCGATCCGGCGGACGAGAAAGTCCGTGCCGGTATTGCCAATATCGACATGGTCAATGCGATTGCATTGCCCGGCGCGCAGGTGCTGCTGTTCGACGGGCTGGTGCAACAGGCCGAAAGCCCGGAAGAACTCGCCGGGGTGCTGGGGCACGAAGTCGGCCATGTGCGCGAACGGCACGTGATGACCGCGCTGCTGCGGCAATTCGGCCTGTCGGTCCTGCTCGCAGGCGCCGATTCGGGCGTGACCAACGGCGTCTTCGGACTCGCTTCGATGGGCTATTCGCGCGAGGCCGAGCGCGAGGCCGACGAATATGCCCGCGCGCGCATGGCGGAAGGCGACATATCGCCGCTGGGCGCAGCCGGGTTCTTCGAGAGAATGTCGGAGGAATACGGCGACAGCGCCGACGCACCGGCTTTGGCGGGCTGGTTGGCGAGCCATCCCTCTTCGGACGAGCGCGCCCAAGCCTATCGCGACGCGGCAGATGATGGTGGGGACTATGCGCCGGTCCTGACGCCCGACGAGTTCGCCGCCCTGAAATCGATGTGCGAAGAGGATCCGGACGTCGAGGAGTTCGACTTCTTCTAAGCCTTGCATTCGCGAGGATGCGGGGCGACATCGAGCGGCATGTTCGACACCAAGCATTTCGAGCTGCCCGACGGGCGGCGCATTGCCTACCGCCATGTCCGCGGCAACGGTCCTGCACTGGTTTTCCTGCCCGGCTACATGTCCGACATGGCGGGCGGCAAGGCGACCGCGCTGTTCGACTGGGCGCGCGAGCAGGGGCGTGCCTGCCTGCTGCTCGACTATTCGGGCTGCGGCGAGAGTGGAGGCGAGTTCGCCGATGGCACGCTGTCGCGATGGCGCGAGGAGGTGGTGGCGCTGATCGAGGCGCAGCTCGATGGTCCGGTGATCGTGATCGGCTCCTCGATGGGCGGCTGGCTGATGCTGCTCGTCGCAATGGCCTTGGACGAACGGCTGGCGGGGATCGTCGGCATCGCCTCGGCGCCCGACTTCACCGAATGGGGTTACTCCGACGCGGACAAGGCAACGCTCGGCGCGGGCCAAACGGTTTACGAGGACAACCCCTACGGGCCCGAGCCCACGCCCATGCACCCGGGATTCTTCGCCGATGGGCAGGCGCAATTGCTGCTGGCAGGCGACATTCCCGTCGCTGCGCCGGTGCGCCTCATCCACGGCCAGCGCGATTCCGACGTGCCGTGGGAGATCAGCATGCGGCTGGCCCAGGCCCTGCGTTCGGACGATGTACAGGTCACGCTGGTAAAGGACGGCGATCACCGCCTGTCGCGCGAGCAGGACATCGCTCTGCTGCTGCGCACCGTCGACGCGCTTTCGAAAGGCTCCCCATGATTGCCTCCGCCCTTGCCCTGCTGCTGATGCAGGTCGGCCCCAACCCCTCGCTTGACGCCTATCCCGGAGTGCCCGAAGAATTGCGCGACCGCGCTCCGCGCAAACAAGAGAGCGAACGGCCGGAACCTTCGGAATCGGGCCGGAAGCTGGCCGAATGCGTCAATCTGGCGCGCGATGACGCCGAGGCGGCGAGCGATTTCGCGCAAACCTGGCGCGAGACCGCCGCCAGCCAGCTGGAACTGGCGCAGTCCGCGCATTGCCTGGGCCTGGCGCTGGTTCGCCAGCGCGATTTTGCCGAAGCCCAGCGCGCCTTCGACCTCGCGGCCAGCGAAGTTCCCGACGGTGCCCCCGCCTATCAGGCACGCCTTGCCGCGATGGCCGGCAATGCCGCGATGGCGCAGGACAAGCCGGCGATCGCCGAGATCGCTTTTGCGCAGGCCCAGACATTTGCGACACAGGCTTCCGACGGACCGCTGGCCGCAAGCGTCTCGGTCGACCGGGCGCGGGCGCTGGTCGCGCTCGGCCGCAATGACGAGGCTGCCCTAGCGCTGGCAGCGGCGCGCGGCGACGATCCCGCCAATGCACGGGCATGGCTGCTTTCGGCCACGCTGTCGCGGCGGCTCGAGCGGCTGGGCGAAGCGCGCGAGCAAATTGCGCAGGCCGCGCTGCTCGCCCCGCAGGACCCCGCAGTCGGGCT
The DNA here is from genome assembly GCA_040830305.1 of Erythrobacter sp. Classification (GTDB taxonomy): domain Bacteria; phylum Pseudomonadota; class Alphaproteobacteria; order Sphingomonadales; family Sphingomonadaceae; genus Qipengyuania. The sequence continues at coordinate 1,276 of JBFOLW010000244.1, read as the reverse complement.
CGAGGCTGGCGTGATCGCCGCGCTTGCCGGGCGCGAGGAGGAGGCGCGGCGCAGTTTCGAATCAGTGCTGGAAGTCGCGCCGCAGAGTGAGGAGGCGACCCGCGCCCGCAGCTATCTCGAACAGCTCGCGACGTGACCGAATTCTCCGTACTCGACCTGGTCCCGGTCCGCGAGGGAGGTAGTCTCGGCGAAGCCTTCGAGGCGGCGACTGAACTGGCCAGGACCGCCGAAGAAGCCGGCTGCAAGCGCTTCTGGGTAGCCGAGCATCACGCGATGGCGGGGATTGCGGGCGGAGCGACATCGGTCGTGCTGGCGCATATCGGCAATGCCACTTCGTCCATCCGCATCGGATCGGGTGGGATCATGCTGCCCAACCACACGCCGTTCCAGATCGCGGAGCAGTTCGGAACGCTCGATGCGCTGTTCCCGGGCCGTATCGACCTCGGACTCGGTCGCGCGCCAGGGGCGGGCCCCGAATTGCAGCGCGCCTTGCGCAAGGACCTGCACCGCGCCGCCGAGATGTTCCCGCAGGACGTGGTTGAACTGATCGCGCTGATGGCGGGCGAGACCACTATCCACCCGACACCCGGCCTTGGGGCGAAGCCGGAATTCTGGATACTGGGCTCGAGCCTGTTCGGCGCGCAGCTGGCCGCCAAACTCGGCCTTCCCTATGCTTTCGCCAGCCATTTTGCGCCCGACCACCTCGATACCGCGCTGGAACTCTACCGTCGCGATTTCCAGCCCTCGGAGCAGTGCGAGAAACCGCATGTCATGGCGGCCATGAACCTGTTCGTCGGCGATACCGAGGAGGAGGCGGAGTATCTGGCCACCTCGCAATTGCAGGCCTTCATTGCATTGCGCACCGGCACGCCGGGCAAGCTTCCGCCGCCGGTGCGCGGCTACCGTGACCGGCTTCCCGCACAAGCGCAGGCCATGCTCGCCCATATCGGCCAGGCCAGCGCGATAGGAACGCCGCAGCAGGCAGCCGAAACAGTCCGTGCGTTCATTGCACGCACCGGTGCCGATGAGATCATCTTTGGCGGCAGCATGTTCGACCCGCAGGCCCGCTGCCGCTCGCTGACACTCGCGATGGACGCGCTGGCGAGCTAGGCATGCCGTAGCGTCGGCTGGTCGACCCAACGTACGCATACGATTGCAAATTCTCGACCGGATTGCCTTGCAGGGCGCGGTCAAGGGGCCTAGGCGCAGCGCTTAGGTCGTGGCGCACACGACTCGGATATTTCGCGGCGCGGAAACGATGATGCGCCGACAGGAG
>JBFOLW010000243.1:0-5080 GCA_040830305.1 Erythrobacter sp. | reverse complement strand
TCGGTCAAGCAGGACGAGATCGAATTCAAGGGCCATGCGATCGAGTGCCGCATCAATGCCGAGGATCCGTGGACCTTCGCGCCCTCCCCCGGCGAAGTGACCTATTATCACGCCGCCGGCGGCATGCATGTGCGCGTCGATAGCGGCCTCTACGCCGGCTATCGTATCCCGCCCTATTACGACAGCATGATCGCCAAGCTGATCGTCTACGGCCGCACCCGCGAAGGCTGCATGATGCGCCTCAAGCGTGCTTTGGAGGAAATGGTGGTCGAGGGCGTGAAGACCTCGATCCCGCTGCACCAGGCCCTGCTCCAGCAGGACGACGTGAAGAGCGGCCAGTACTCGATCAAATGGCTCGAAGAGTGGCTCAAGACCCGGGACGCCTGAGCGCGGCGTTTTCCATTGCGAGAAGGCCGCCCATCGCAACGGCGGGACGGGCGGCCTTCGGGTCAGGCGGCACTTCGCGTGCCGGCGATGCAGATCAGAGTATCTGCTTCAGGTTCTGCATCGGGGACGACGCGAACTGCTGGGCATAGGCGGCCATGATCTTGGCGACATCGACCCGCGCGGCATCGCCTTCCGAACCGCTCGAGGCATTGGAAGCCGAGCCTGCCTGTCGGGCGCTCGCCACCTTGTCAGTGATCGAGGTTTCAGCACCTGCCGACGCTTTGCCCTGGTCAGCGGGCTGCGCTGCAGGCGCGCTTGTCGACGCCATGCCGGCAGGTGCAGACGAGGCGTAACTCGCCGACTGCGCGGGATTGGTGGACTTGACGGTCACACCCGGCTCGCTACTCGCCGATGTCGGCGCGGATTGCGCCGGTGCGCCTGTGCCGGCTGTGGCGGCCGTGGGTTGGGCGGTCGATTGTCCCGCGCTGCTTGCCGACTGGGATTGGGCCTGCTGGACAGCAGGGGCCGGTGTCGGCGACGGCCTTATGGCGGACGCGAGTCCGGAAACTGACAGGTTCATTGATTCTTTCTTTCGATCGGGCTGCGACCCGACGCTCCCAATAGTCGGGCAAAGCTTAAACGATGCCAGCGGGAGGAGGTAAACACCGACACCAGCACGGCCTCGGTAATTTTACTGATTGGATGCGTTCAAAAGCGTCGCCGGGCTTCGACAAGGCCGACGGTCGCCGCACGCGACGTGGCCCTCCAGGGTGCGCTCAGTCGAAGTCGAATCCTGCAGCCTTTGCCTCGGCAATCACCTCTTCGCCGGTCTGGCGCGGGTGATCGCCTTCGATGCGACACCATTCGGCACGCTCGTCGACGAAGATTTCCTTTTCGATCCTGTGCTTTGCTGCAGCATCGAACAGCCCGGCCGAAAAGCTGCGGTTGCCCGTGGGCAGGAAGCGATACCAGAGATTGCTACCGCATTTCGAACAGAACGCGCGTTCGGCCCACTCGCTCGAGCGGTAGGCGGTAATCGCATCTTCGCCCGAGACCTCGGCGCTCTCGCCGGTCTGCGCGCTGTAAAAAGATCCGGCCCAGCGTCGGCACATGTCGCACTGGCAGATCTCGATCTCGTGCTTGGGCTTGTCGAGCGAAACCGTGACCGCCCCGCACAGGCAATGCCCCTCGATCCGCCCGCTGCCGCTCATAGCGGGACTCCTGGTTCGTGCTTGCTGGTTCGGATCGTGAGCGAGGTCTTCACGCTTTCCACATTGGGTGCGGGCGTAAGCTTGCTTGTCAGGAACTCCTGGAAGCTCTGCAAATCCTTGCTCACGATCTTGATGATGAAATCGATCTCGCCGTTAAGCATGTGCACTTCGCGAACCTCGGGCAAATCGTGCATCGCCTGTTCGAATTCGCGCAGCGAATCCTCGGCCTGGCTTTTCAAGCTGACCATGGCGAAAACGGTTATCGAGAAGCCCAGTTTCGAGGGATCGAGGTCCGCGTGATAGCCCTTGATGACCCCTTCTTCCTCCAACGCGCGAACGCGGCGCAGGCACGGCGGCGCGGTCAACCCGACGCGGTGCGCGAGTTCGACATTGGTGATCCGTCCTTCGGACTGGAGTTCGCCCAGCAAGCGCCGGTCGATGTCATCGAGATTGGCCATACAATTTGCCCCTGCTACCCTGGCGCCAGAGCGAGGCATCGCGAAACTTCCACGAAATGTTGACAACGCGATGCAGCCGTCTTGGCTAACATTATTATCCTTGCCAGCAATTGTCCCGCTTTGCAACGCGCTAGCATCGCTCACTGGAGGTAAATGGGCGGGTAACTATATCTATTGTCTCTCGGCAAATGCCGGGAGTGCATGGCCAATTGCCACCCCATGCTCGCTTTTCCGGAGACCGAATGCATTTCGACGATCGCCTTGCCACAGTGCTGCGCCACCGCGCCGCCGGCGAGCGTGCGGCGAAGACGCAGTTCCGGCAGTTGCTCGACCTCCTGGGCGAGCGGCCCCAGGCCGGCGATCCCGCGCTCAAGGCGGCGGCATACCTGCGCCTGATCGCTCTGGCCGAGGTCATCCCGGTGGCCGAACGCGCGGCAATCGTTAGCGAGAACGGCTGGCGCTTCCGCAACCCCGAACTGGTCCGCTGGTTCGGCGAGGCACATCCCTCCATCGCCGGAGCAGCGCTGTACCGCGCCCGGCTGACGGATGAGGAGTGGGCCGAGATCATCCCCCGACTGCCGATCCGCGCCCGCGGATTCCTGCGCCATCGCAGGGACTTGCCGAGCGGCGCGGTACGGGTTCTCGACCGGCTGGGCGTGTCGGACCGGGCCCTGCCGCTGCCACCCGGCATGCCCCGGCCGGACCTGGCTGATACCGGTGATGGCGAAGCCCTGCTCGCCGACGAGCTCGAGCCGCTTGTCCTGCGGCCTTCCGACGAGACCGGCCATCAGGCCGAGGAGATGGAGGCGGCAAAGCTTCAGACGGCAACGCAAGATGACGCGGATGAGGAGGCCAATGCACTGGCCGACGGGCCCGCTGTGTCTTCCTCCGCGGCGACGACGGACAGGTCGGCTGATATTCGCTCGCTGGTCGAGCGCATCGAGACCTTTCGCAAGGCCCGAGAACCTGCGGCACAGGGTGGGGAAGCACCCACTCTACCGATGGCCGGCCTCGAGGACGTCCAACTCCAGAAGCCGATCGATGCCTTCAATTTCGGAACCAATTCGGAAGGCCGGATCGATTGGGCGGAGCCCGAGATCGCGCCGATGGTCATCGGCATTGATCTTTCCAAGCGCAAGGAGGCGTCGCACGGAGCGGAGGACTTCGCAAGTGCCTTCTTCAACCGCCAACCTGCGCGCGGCGTGCCGATCGCCCTACGCGGAGCCGGTGCGATCGAGGGCGACTGGGTGGTCGACGCCGCGCCGCGTTTCACCCGCAACGAAGGCCGGTTCTTTGGCTATGTCGGACGTCTGCGCCGCGCGGTCGCGCCGACCGACGACCGGGCCGAGCGCAGCGCCGACCGGTTGCGGCAGCTGCTTCATGAGCTGCGGACGCCGGTGAATGCGATGCAGGGCTATGCCGAAGTGATCCAGCAACAGGTCTTCGGGCCGACGCCGCATGAATATCGCGCGCTGGCAGCCTCGATCGCAGGCGACAGCGCGCGTATCCTCGCAGGCTTCGACGAGCTCGATCGGCTTGCCCGGCTGGAAACCGGCGCGCTCGATCTCGACGCGGGAGAGAGCGACCTGGCCGCGATCGTCCGCGCGCAGCTTGGACAGTTGCAGAACGTACTGGGCCCGCGCGTCGCCCGGTTCGATGCGCGCATTGCCGACCACCCCGCCCCCCTTGCGCTGGCCCAGAACGAAGCGGAGATGCTCGGCTGGCGCGTGCTCGCCACCGTCGCCGGCGCAACCGGCGCGGGCGAGAATCTGGCGCTCGAACTGTCGCTCGATGGCGAACAGGTCGTCCTGCGCGCCCAGCTTCCAGCCAAACTGGCCGCGACCGATGAAGTGTTTGCCTCCGATGTCCGCTCGGGTGGGAGCACACTCAGCTCGGGGATTTTCGGAGCGGGTTTCTCGCTTCGCCTAGCCCGGGCCGAAGCGCGCGCAGCTGGCGGCGAACTCACGCGCGAGGAGGACTTTCTGGTCCTCAGCCTGCCGCTCTTGACCGGCGAGCGGACGCTGCCTAGCCCTGCCGATACGCCCGACCGGGCGGCTGGCTAGGACATCGCGACAATCATTTACGCCAACCTTCTCGAACCGCCCCGACCCTCGCAGGCGGCCCGCTTCGCAGAAGGGTTCGGTCAACGCTCGCTGCTCACGGTCGATACGGAAGAAGAGTTCGACTGGAACGCCCCCTTTCGTTCCGATGGCTATGGCCTGGACCACGTCCGCGCGATCAGAGGGTTTCAGGAGTTCTGCGAAGGGATCGGCGTGTCGCCGGTCTATCTGATCGACTGGCCGATCGCCACCGACCCGCTGGCGCGCGAGCTCATCGGTGATGCCGTACGCGCGGGGACAGCCGAAGTCGGGGTGCAGCTCCACCCGTGGGTGAACCCGCCGCACGATGAAGAGATCAATGCGCACAACAGCTTTGCCGGCAATCTTCCGCATGAACTCGAAGCGGCCAAGTTCCGCCGATTGCGCGATACGATCGAACACGGTTTCGGTGTCGCTCCGCGGATCTATCGCGCGGGCCGCTATGGGCTCGGCCCGCAAACCGCCAAGCTGCTAAGCGAAAACGGCATCGCCATCGATAGCTCGGTTCGCGCCCGCTACGACTACTCCGACGCCGGCGGCCCCGATTACTCGCGCCATCCGGTTGCGCCTTACTGGACCGATCCGGACCACCGGCTGCTCGAACTGCCGCTGACTACAGTCTATTGGGGTATGCTGCGCCAGCAGGGGCAACAGCTTTTCCCTCTTGCTGGCAAGGTGCCGAAGCTGGGCGGCGCGCTTTCGAAGCTTGGCATGCTCGAACGTATCGGACTGACGCCCGAGAACGTCACCAAGGACGAAGCGCTGCGCGCAGTGGATATCGCCCTCGACGACGAGCTGCCGTTGCTCGTCATCAGTTTTCACAGCCCATCGCTGGCTGTCGGCCACACACCCTATGTGCGCACCGAAGAGGATCTCGATACGTTGTACGACTGGTTGCGCGCGATCTACGGATATCTCGGGATTC
>JBFOLW010000242.1:0-3001 GCA_040830305.1 Erythrobacter sp. | reverse complement strand
TGCCGTGCCGGGCGAGCAAGACACTTTCCTGATCAACCCCTTCGGCCTGCTCTATGACGAAGTGACGGCCTCGAACCTGGTCAAGATCGATGTCGAGGGAAACAACGTCGGTCCGTCGCAGTACATGGTCAACAAGGCCGGTTTCACCCAGCATGCCTATTTCCACAAGCACCTCGGTGAACGGGCGACCGCGATCTGCCATGTGCACACCACTGCCACCATGGCGGTATGCAGTCACAAGGATGGGCTGGTGCCGACCAATTTCTACGCCTGCAATTTCCAGAATCAGATCGGCTATCACGATTTCGAAGGCGTGACGGTCCGCCCGGAAGAGGGCGAGCGGCTGGTCGACAACCTTGGCGATCACTCGATCCTGATGCTGCGCAATCACGGGCCGGTGGTGATGGACAAGACGATCCCGGGCATGTTCCTGAAGATGTGGGCGCTGCAACGTGCCTGCGAAATCCAGATCGCAACGCTCAGCCAGGGGGCGGCCAATGTCGTTCCCCAGGAAGTGGTAGACGTTCACCAGCGCGACCTGTCGGTCATGCAAACTCAGGGCGGGGCAGGCGTGTTCGATTTCGAAGCGTGGAAGCGCCGGGTGTCGAAGATCGACGACAGCTGGAAGTACTGAGCCCGATCTAGGGTCTGATCCGCATGACCAGCATGACCGTCAACGGGAAGCCGGTGCGCTTCCTGATGGATCCCGACACACCGCTGCTCTGGGCGCTGCGTGACGCGGCCAATCTGACGGGCACCAAGTACGGTTGCGGCGAGGGCGATTGCGGCGCCTGCATGGTCCATGTCGATGGCGAGGCGCTGCGATCTTGCCTGATCACGATCGCCGAGGCCGAGGGGCGGTTCATCACCACGATAGAGGGGCTGAGCCGCGACCGCTCGCATCCGGTGCAGCAGGCGATGGTGGCAGAGCAGGCAATCCAGTGCGGCTATTGCACGCCCGGGATCGTCATGGCGGCAAGCGCGCTGCTGTCCAAGACCGCGGCGCCGTCCGACGAAGAGATCAAGGCTGCAATCCCGAACCTGTGCCGCTGCGGCGTCTATCCCCGGCTGGTCCGTGCGGTGCAGCGGGCGGCCCGCGTGGCGCGCCGCAGCGAGACGATCAGCGCTGCGCCGGCGCCCGGGATAAGCGCCGGGGACGCCGCGCGGGAAGTTCCCGCGATCAGCGCCCCCGACGACTAGCGACTAGATTTCGAACCGGACGCCGATCCGCGCGCTGAAGGGTTCGGCGGGCTGGATGTTATTGTTGCCGTGCGCGCTCGGATAGTAGGTCTCGTCGAACAGGTTCTCGATGTTGAGCTGGACGCTGAACCGATCTGAAACAGTGTAATAGGCCGCCGCATCGACCCGCCAGTAGCTCGGCAGTTCGACCGTGTTCGAGAAGCTTGCGAACTGATCCGACTGGTGGATCACGCCAAGGCCGAAGCCAAGCGCTTCGGTCACATCGAAGCGGTTCCAGGCAGCGATCTGGTGCTTTGGCGTCTGCTGCAGGCGCTGACCGGCGGGGCCGAAGCTGCTGGCCGTGCGCAGTTCGCCGTCGAGATAGGTGTAGCCGACGTTAGCCTTCCAGAAATCGGTGATCTCGCCGACTGCTCCGATCTCGAAACCCTCGACGCGGCTCTCGCCCGTCAGCGTCGTCACGCCGAGGCTGTCGGTAAAGGGCGTCTTGCTGCGGTCGAGGCGGAAGATCGCCGCCGTCACCAGCACCTTGTCGAGCGGCGCCCACTTGAGGCCGAGTTCGTAATTGGTGAACTTCTCGGGCTCGAACTGTGCGGAGGTCGGGCTCAGCAGGAGGAACTGGTCGCCCGCCTGCGGGAGGAAGCTTTCCGCATAAGAGGCGTAGAGTGACAGGTCCGGGTTCGGCTTGACGATCAGCCCAAAGCGCGGGCTGACCTTCTCGTCGACCCGGTCGCCGCTGATGCCGGAATTCAGATCGACCGTCTCGAGGTCGAAGCGATCCCAGCGCAGGCCGCCGACCAGTTCGATATGGTCGCCGATCTGGAGCTGTTCCTGGATGTAGAAGCTGAGCGTCTCAAGCTGCGAATCCCGCAGGCGCGCACCCGCATTGAGCGCGAAGGGCGGCACGAAGATCGTGTCGGCCAGCGGGGTTTCGTTCGGAGCGAGCGTGCCGGGTGCGCGGGTGAAGCTGACCGTGTCACGACCGTTGGCGGTGTCCTGGCGGCTGGCCTCGAAGCCGAGCAACAGGGTCGATTCGATCGTGTCCGATCCGGTCTGCCAGACGAGATTGCCCTGGCCGATCAGATTTTCGCGATTGGTGAAATCGCGGTAGCCGCCGAGAAAGACGGTGTTCGCGCCCGTGTCGACGCCGGTCGGCAGGATATTGGCATAGACCTTGTCGTAATCGGCGTATTGCACGGTGGCATTGGCGGTCAGACCGCCGCCGAAGTCATGCTCGAGACGAACGCGGCCGATGTGGACCTGCGCTTCCGCCTCGTTGAAATCGGGGTCGCCAAAGAAGGTGTCGTCGAACCCGCGTAGCGGGCCGGTGCCGCCGACCGAAGGAACGCCGCGATCGGTGACGCGCATGTCGTCGTCATAGCTGTAGGTGGCAATCAGCGTGGTCTGCGGCCCAATTTGCGCGGTCATCGTGGGCGAGATGCCGATGAAGCGGCCTTCGTAGAAGTCGCGGTGGCTGTCGAATTCCTCGTAGGTTCCGTTGACGCGCAGCGCGACGTTGTCGGACAGTGGCTGGTTGACATCGCCGAGCAGCGCGAAGGCGCCGAAGCTGTCGACCGATGCCTCGCCCGAGATCGCCTGGCCGGCGAGGTCGGCGCGTTTGGCCACACGGTTGATCGCGCCGCCGCCCGCTCCGCGGCCGAAAATGAGCGCATTGGCGCCCTTGAGCACTTCGACGCGCTCGACGTTGTAGAGCGAGCGGTAGTATTGCGCGTCGTCGCGCAGGCCGTCGATGTAAAAGTCGGCGGTGGTCTCCTGGCCGCGAATGAACACCTCGTCGCGGTGC
>JBFOLW010000241.1:0-2212 GCA_040830305.1 Erythrobacter sp. | reverse complement strand
TGGCCGGACGGGTCTGTTGCTCACCCGCGGCAGGGGCCACGGAAATTGTGAAACCTTCGCCATCGAAGGTGGTGCCGTCCCTGACCGCGTCGAGTCCGCCCGCAGCGGCATCGACCACGACCAGGCTGTCGCCGAGACGAACGACTGCCTTGCCCGGGATCGCTCCGTCATTGACGCCGCCAGCGACGATCATCTCGTCATTGCCGACCATCAGGGTGCAGCCGCCCTCGCGCGAACCGAGGTCGACGCCGCCGATATCGCCGAGCTTCTGCAGGCTGGTCAGGTCGGTTCCGGCGGGCGGCACGGCGACTGCCGTGTTGGGCTTGCCCGGATCGGCCTGCGCGACCGCGGCCTGATCGCCGCCCTGCCCGATGCGGTCGGCAAAGGTGCCGGCACTTGCCTGCTCGGAGGGCTCGGACGAACACGCCGCGAGCGCAAGAACGGCAAGCGGTAGGAACAGGGAGCGCATCAGCTGTCGCCCCCCTTCTTCGGTTCGGTAGCCTCGGCCGTACCGCTGGTCTTGCCCTTGCGCTTGGCGCGTGCGGGCTGGTCCTCGGTCGGCTCCGGGGCGGCGGCAGCTTCGCCACCATCCTTTTCAGCCGGTGCGTCGGCACTTACCTTATCGGCCGCCTTGGCGTCCGCTTTCGCACCTGCACCCGTCTGCTTGGGGCTTTCGGTGGTCTTCGGATCGTCGACCGGCGGCGTATCCGCCTTCTCGTCGCCCGGCAGCACGTAGTCCGCACCTTCCCATGGGCTCATGAAATCGAACTGACGCAGGTCCTGCGCAAGTTCGACAGGCTCGTAGACCACGCGCTTCTCGTCTTCCGAATAGCGCAGTTCGTGATAGCCAGTGAGCGGGAAGTCCTTCCGGAAGGGATGCCCTTCGAAGCCGTAGTCGGTCAGGATGCGGCGCAGGTCGGTGTTGCCCGCGAACAGCACGCCGTACATGTCGAACACCTCGCGTTCGAGCCAGCCTGCATTGGGCCACAGCGTGGTAACCGTCGGAACGGGCGTGTCCTCGGAGGCCGAGCACTTGACCATGATGCGGCTGTTGGTGGTCAGCGACAGCAACATGTAGACCACTTCGAACCGCTCGGCGCGGCTCGGATAGTCTACGCCCGCGATCTCCACCAGCTGCTGGTAGGCGTGATCGTCGCGCAGGATACGCAGCGCGTCCTCGATGCTGTCGCGCCTGACGGTGAGCAGCAATTCGCCATGCTCTTCGTGAGCCTCGACGAGACGATCGCCCAAGGCCGCCGACAAGGTGCCCTTGAGCCCGTCGATCTGCGTGAAGCGCGGTGCGGAATGGAGAGTAGCCATCGATCCCTACCTCAACGCTCAATCGTGCCCGAGCGGCGGATTTTCCGCTGCAATTGCATCACGCCGTAGAGCAGCGCCTCGGCTGTCGGGGGGCAACCGGGAACGTAGATATCGACCGGCACGATCCGGTCGCAGCCGCGCACGACCGAGTAGCTGTAGTGGTAATAGCCGCCGCCATTGGCGCAGCTGCCCATCGAGATGACGTATTTCGGTTCCGACATCTGGTCGTAGACCTTGCGCAGGGCAGGAGCCATCTTGTTGCACAGCGTACCCGCGACAATCATCACGTCCGACTGCCGCGGCGAGGCGCGCGGGGCGACGCCGAAGCGCTCCATATCGTAGCGCGGCATGTTGACGTGGATCATTTCGACAGCGCAGCAGGCCAGGCCGAAGGTCATCCACCAGAGCGAGCCGGTGCGCGCCCACTGGAACAGGTCCTCGGTCGAAGTGACGAGGAAGCCCTTGTCGTTCACTTCGGTCTGCAGCGCGTTGAAATAGTCCGCATCGGGCTGGCGCACGTCACCGCCTTGCGCGGCGGGCACTGCATTGGGCGGGGTGATGATGGTCGAATTGCTCATGTTATTGCCAGTCCAGTGCGCCCATCTTCCATTCGTAAGCGAGGCCGATCGCCAGGATTCCGAGGAAGATCACCATGGCGATCCAACCGGTCCACCCGGTGTATTCGAGGCTCACCGCCCATGGAAAGAGAAACGACGCCTCGAGGTCGAACAGCAGGAAGCTGATCGCGACGAGATAGAACTTCACGTCGAACTGGCTGCGCGGTTCTTCGAAGGCGGGAAAGCCGCATTCATACTCGCTCAGCTTCTCGGCGTCGGGCTTGTGAGCGCCAGTCAGACGCGCGACACCCATCGGCAGGAAGACGAAAAGCGCC
>JBFOLW010000240.1:0-2007 GCA_040830305.1 Erythrobacter sp. | reverse complement strand
CGAAGCGCAGCGCATGCGTATGCGATTCCCCCTCATCGAGATCGGTCACGTCGCGAAAGGCGAAACGAACTTCTCCCGCATCGAGCGTTCGTGCCTCGAGCCGCGGCTGGTTGCCCTGCGGGCAGTAATGGGTGGCGACTACGGCATCACCGTCGCGGTGATAGACCGTCATCGAATGCAGACCTGAGGCGGTTTCCCAGCGTTCGACGATGGTCGTCCCGCGCGCGGTCTGCTCGAACACGATCTCGAGGGCCGGGGTCTCCGCTACCTGCCAGCGCCCTTCCAGATCGGCGATCAGCTCGAAGGGGTCGGCAGGAGTATCGTCGGTGGCGATCCCGGCGCTGAGCGGGTTCGCATTGGCGGCGATGACGAGGAGCGCGGGGAGGAGAGGTCTGGTCATGGGTCCGACATAGTCATGCGGCACACCCGGGCAAACGCTCAGGTGAGTTGAATCCCCCGCTGCTTCCCGCTAAAGCGCGCGCTTCCATGAAACCGACCAATTCCCCCAAGACCTACCGGGTCAAGAGCTTCGGCTGCCAGATGAACGTCTATGATGGCGAGCGCATGGCCGAGATGCTGGGCGAGCAGGGCATCGTGCCCGCGCCCGAGGGCGAGGATGCCGACCTCGTCGTGCTCAACACCTGCCACATCCGCGAGAAGGCGGCGGAGAAGGTCTATTCGGACATCGGGCGCATCTCCAAGGCGGGCGCGGATGCGGGCAAGACCCCGCTGATCGCCGTCGCGGGCTGCGTCGCGCAGGCCGAGGGCGAGGAGATCATGGCACGCGCGCCTGCGGTCAGCATGGTAGTCGGGCCGCAGGCCTATCACCGCTTGCCCGAAATGCTCGACAGGGCGGTGAAGGGCGAACGCGCGACCGACACCGACATGCCCGCGATCGCCAAGTTTGCCGCATTGCCCGAGCGCCGCCGCACCAATCCGGCGAGCTTCCTCACCGTGCAGGAAGGCTGCGACAAGTTCTGCACCTATTGCGTAGTGCCCTATACGCGCGGCGCGGAAATAAGCCGTCCTTACAGCGATTTGGTGGCCGAAGCGCGCAAACTGGTCGATGCCGGCGCGAAGGAAATCACGCTGCTCGGCCAGAACGTCAGCGCATGGAGCGGCGAGGACGAGAAAGGCCACCGCGTGGGCCTCGCGGGGCTGATCCGTGACCTTGCCAAGGTCGATGGCCTCGCGCGCATTCGCTACACCACCAGCCATCCGGCCGACATGGACGACGCGCTGATCGCCGCGCATGGCGAGATCGACAAGCTGATGCCCTTCCTCCACCTGCCGGTGCAGGCGGGCAGCGATCGCGTACTCAAGGCGATGAACCGCAGCCACACGGCGGACAGCTATCTGAGGCTGCTCGAACGCTTCCGTGCCGCGCGGCCCGACCTTGCCTTGTCGGGCGATTTCATCGTCGGCTTCCCCGGCGAGACCGATGCCGAGTTCGAGCAGACGCTCGCGCTGGTCGACGAGGTCGGATACGCGCAGGCCTTCAGCTTCAAGTATTCGCCGCGCCCCGGCACGCCCGCCGCGACGATGGACGGGCAGGTCGCCAGGGAAGTCATGGACGAACGGCTCCAGCGCCTCCAGGCCGCCCTCACCCGCGACCGGCACGCGTTCAACCAGGCAAGCGGCGGACGGACCTGCGAAGTCCGCGTCGAGCGCAAGGGCAAGCATGCCGGACAATGGCTCGGCAAGTCGCCCTGGTTGCAGAGCGTGTGGTTCGAAGGCGAAGCGCAGATTGGCGATCTGGTGCAGGCCGAACTGGTCGAAGCAGGGCCCAATTCGCTCGCCGGCAAGCTGCGCACGGCAGTGGCAGCCTGATTACATCAAAGTGACTTTCCACCGCCATCGCGCTGTGGCCTGCTTGCCTGAGCGCCATTGAAGCGTAAACTCCGACTCGCAAGCGAAAGGAGCACATGGCTCGCAAACCAGCACAGAAGGACGCCCAGGCCTTCACCCCGCCACCGTCGCCGCAGCGCGAGGTCCGCCGCGCACAGG
>JBFOLW010000239.1:0-11946 GCA_040830305.1 Erythrobacter sp. | reverse complement strand
CTCCCGCCATTGGCGAGCGCGATGTCGTAGAGCCGCTTTACCTGGTCGCGGTCCTTGGCCTGCAGCGCGACCATGGTGCCATTGCCGACGCTCGCTTCCTTGCCGTCGAACGGCTTGCTCGCCGCGATCCCGGCACCTCCGTCCATCTTGCCCCAGGCGATGAAAGTGTCGAATTCCATCATTCGCCCGACGCCCAGTTCGGCGGCGATGGGATCGTAAAATGCAGCGGCACGCGCGAGGTCGTTGGTTCCGAGAGTGACATATCCGATCATTAAGATGCTCCTTTGCTCAAGCGACTCGCGACCGCCGTGTGATTCGAAAGAACATTAAGGGAACAAGCGGTCTCCTACAAGGGCGCGCATTCGGCCTTCAGCCACGCGAGGTCCTCGCCGTCGAGCTGTGGCGAGACGATGTCCCAGACCTTGGCGTGATACGCGTCCCACCAGTCGATCTCGGCCGGCGTCAGCAATTCCTTGTCGACCAGCCTGCGGTCGAGCGGAACGAAGGTCAGCGTCTCGAAGCCGAGGTAGTCGCCCTCGCTCTCGATCCCCGCGGGCACGACCAAAACGAGGTTCTCGATCCGAATGCCGTAGGCGCCCGCCTTGTAATAGCCTGGTTCGTTCGACAGGATCATGCCTTCGCGCAACTCGGTCTCGGTGCCGGGGAACGCGCCACCGGGCTTGGAAATGCGTTGCGGGCCCTCATGGACCGAGAGATAGCTGCCGACGCCGTGGCCGGTGCCGTGGCCATAGTCGACCCCGCCGTTCCACAGGTGCATCCGCGCGAGCGCATCAAGAGCGCCGCCGCTAGTCCGGTCGGGGAATTTCTGCATGTCGAGCTGGATGTGGCCCTTGAGCACGCGGGTGTTGCGCTCGATCATTTCAGCCGTCGGCTCGCCCGGCCCGACCCACACGGTGCGGGTGATGTCGGTGGTGCCGTCGAGATATTGGCCGCCCGAATCGCACAGGTAGATCGAGGAGGGCGGGATCGGGATATTGCTGTCCTCGTCGACCTTGTAGTGCGGCAGCGCGGCATGCGGGCCTGCGGCGCTGATCGTGTCGAAACTCGCATCCTTCAGCATGCCGCCTGCCTCGCGGAATTCGCGCAGTTTGGCCGCTGCGGTCAGCTCGTCGATTTTTCCGGTAGGCGCTTCGATCGAGATCCAGCGCAGGAAACGCGACACTGCCGCCCCGTCGCGCGCCTGCGCGTCGCGGTGGCCCTGCTGTTCGGCTGCGTTCTTGATCGCCTTGGGCAGCACGGTGGGATCGTCGGCGCGAACCACGGTCGCCCCGCCCGTCTCGAGAGCGTGGAAAATGCCCGCAACCGCGTGGTTCGGATCGACCGCCACGGTCTTGCCCTTGAGGCTTTCGAGCGCGGGCACGAATTCATCGCGCGGGCGGACGGTCACCGCATTGCCGAGATGCTTGGTCAGCTCGGGGGTGACCTTGTCGGGCGCGATGAACAGTTCGGCGGTGCCGTCGGCACGCGCGAGGACATAGGACAGCGCGACCGGAGTGTTCTCGACGTCCTTGCCGCGCATGTTGAGCAACCAGGCGACCGAATCGAGCGCGCTGATAACCGTGGCGTCATAGCCTTCGGCCTTGAGCCAGTCGGCCACCTCGGCGCGCTTCTCGGCGCTCGATCGACCCGCATGAGAATCCTCGTGGGGCACCGCTTGGGCGAGCGAAGCCTGCGGCCGATCGTCCCAGATCGCATCGATCGGATTGCCTTCCACCGGCACCAGCTCGATGCCCTTCTTGGCGAACAGCTTTCGCGCTTCTTCCGCCCAGCCGATGCCGTGGAGCCACGCGTCGTAGCCGATCCTCGCACCCTCCGGCGCGTGCTGTGCAATCCACTTTGCCGGTGAAGTGGCGGGTACGTCTTCGTAGTCGTAAAGCGTGCCGTCGACCTGCTCGCGCACCTGCACGGTGTAGCGACCGTCGGTGAACATCGCCGCCTTGTCCTTGAGCACCGCGGCGCTGCCCGCGCTGCCGCCGAAGCCGGTTAGCCAGCGGAGCCGCTGAGCATAGGCACCGACATATTCGCTCATATGCTCGTCGGAGATCGGGATCACGAAGCCATCGAGGGAGCGGCTGGCGAGTTCGCGGCGCAATCCGTCGAGGCGGGCTTCATAGGTCTGCATCAGCATGGGGGAAAATCCTTTCGTCGAGGCCGGTCGCACGATCCGCGACCCGGCGCTTGCGGGCCTTGGCGTGCCCGCATAATCACTCTCCCGTCATAGTCATCCGGGGCGCCGCTTTCCAGCTTTGCGCCGCGCAGCGAGGACCGATCATGCCTTTCATGCGATACGCCGCGTTCCTATCTGCCGCCTCACTGGCGCTCAGCGCGCCGCTACACGCCCAGAATTCCGAAGGGAACATAGTGCCACAGCCGACTTCGCCGCCGACTGCCGAAAAGCGCGACCACAGCCATTCGCACCACGGGATTACCATTTCCGATCCATATCACTGGATGAAGGACCAGTCCTATCCGACGATCGATGACGAGGATGTGCTCGACCACCTGAAGGCGGAGAACGCCTGGTTCGAGGCGCGGATGGAACCGCATCAGCCGCTGGTCGACGCGCTGTTCGAGGAGATGAAGGCGCGGATCAAGGAAGACGATTCGACCGTGCCCCAGCGCCGCGGCGAGTGGCTCTACTGGTCCGAATTCGAGGAGGGCGCCGAGTATCGCAAGTACTACCGCAGGCCGGTGGCCGGAGGCGATCCGGTGCTGATCCTCGACGAGAACGAGCTGGCCAAGGATGTCGAGTACTTCCGCCTGGGCGCGTTCTCGGTATCGCAGAACGGGCGCTATCTCGCTTATTCGGCCGATACCAACGGCTCCGAACGCTTCACTGCGCGGATCAAGGATCTGCAGACCGGCGAACTGCTCCCCGACGAGATTCCCGGGACGCTGTCGGGTCTCGTCTGGGTCAGGGGCGACACCGCGCTGGTCTACGGCACCGCCGACGACAACTGGCGCGTCCACGATGCGACGATGCATGTGCTCGGCACGCCGGTCAACGAGGATGTCGAGCTCTACCGCGAGACGCAGGAAGAGGGCTTCCGCGTCGGCAGCGGCCTCTCGGCGCAGGAAGACTGGCTGATCATCTCGACCGGCGACAACGAGACTAGCGAGGTGCGCCTTGTCCCCGCAGACGATCCGACCGCCGACCCAATCCTGGTGAAGCCGCGCACCAAGGGCGTCGAATACGATGTCGATGTGCGCGACGGGACGCTGTGGGTTCACACCAATGACGATCACGTCAATTTCAGGCTGGCGACCGCCTCGCTCGAGACGCCGGGCGAATGGAACACGCTGATCGCGGGATCGGACGAGTTTTACCTGACCGGTTTCGAGCTGTTCAAGGATTTCTACGTCACCGAAGGGCGCCTGCGCGGTCTCGACCAGATTCAGCTGCGTTCCTACACCGATCCGAACCTGGTGAAGCCGGTCGCCTTTGCCGAGGCAAGCTTCAGCGCCGGGCTCGAAAACAATCCCGAATACGACCAGGAAAAGCTTCGGATCGCCTACGAAAGTATGGTCACGCCCGATTCGGTCTACGATTACGACGTGGCGAGCGGCGAGCTCGAGCTGCTCAAGCAGCAGGAAATCCCGAGCGGCTACGATGCCGACCTCTATACCACCGAGCGGGTCGAGATCGCAGCGCGCGATGGCTCGATGATCCCGGTCAGCATCATCATGCGCAAGGACCGGCCCAAGAGCGGCCCGCTGCATCTCTATGCCTATGGGGCGTATGGCTACGCCGTGCCGCCGGGTTTTTCGACCAGCCGCCTCAGCCTCGTCGATCGCGGGTTCGCCTATGCCATCGCGCATATCCGCGGCGGCGACGACCTCGGCCGCAAGTGGTACCTGCAGGGCAAGCTCAACGAGCGGACCAATACCTTCAACGATTTCGTCGACGTCGCGAAGGGCCTCGTGGCGAAGGGCTATACCGAGAAAGGCAAGATCAGCATCTCGGGCGGGTCTGCCGGGGGCGAGCTGATGGGCGTGGTCGCCAATACCGATCCCGATCTGTGGGGCGCGGTGGTGGCGCATGTGCCGTTCGTCGACGTACTCAACACCATGCTCGATGCGGACCTGCCGCTGACGCCGGGCGAATGGCCCGAGTGGGGCAATCCGATCGAGAGCAAGCAGGCCTTCGCCTATATCCTCAGCTACAGCCCCTACGACCAGGTGGTGGCCCAGGACTATCCGCCGATGCTGGTCACCGCCGGATTGAATGATCCGCGCGTGACCTATTGGGAACCCGCCAAATGGGTGGCCAAGCTGCGCGAGATGAAGACCGACGACAATGACCTGCTTCTGAAAACCAACATGGGCGCAGGCCACGGCGGCAAGTCGGGTCGTTTCCAGTCGATCCGCGAGACTGCCGAGGAAGTTGCCTTCATCCTGTGGCAGCTGGACATGGTCGAGTGACGGCCAGCTTCGAAAGGACCTTTACCGCCGGGGCCGAGCACATCGACGAGCTCGGTCACGTCAACAATGCGGTGTGGGTGCAGTGGATACAGGATATGGCCACAGCGCATTGGGAAGCGGTGGCGCGGGCAGAGGACCGCACGGCCTTCTTCTGGGTCGTGACCCGGCACGAGATCGACTATCGCGGCAATATCGATGTTGGCGAGAGCGTGACGGGCGAGACCTGGATCGAGGGAGCGGCACGCGGCGCGACCTCGCTACGCCGCGTCGATTTCCGCAATGCGGCGGGCAAGGTCATCGTCAGCGCAGCGACCACCTGGGCGATGCTCGACCGCGCCTCGGGCCGGCTGGTCCGCATCCGGCCGGATGTGCTTGCGCCCTTCGCGGGTCACGCGGCGCCGACCGCCTCCTGACCCTCAGTCGGCACGAACCATTCGAGCGTTTCGCTCCGCATCTGGTCGCGGCCCGCACATTTTGCTTCGTAGAGCAGCTGGTCGGCGCGCGTGTAGAGCGTCCTGAAGTCGAGCTGCGGATCGCCGGCGACGGCGCTGAAGTCGAGCACCCCGAGGCTCGCGGTGACCGGTCGGTCCAGATCGCCCATGGTGGCTGCGGTGCAGGTCGCGATAGCCCTTCGCCGCGCCTCGGCACGCTCGAATCCCGCAGGCCCCCGCAGCATCATGAGGAATTCCTCGCCCCCGATGCGGAAGACTACAATGTCATCGTCGTGCTCGGCACTCAGCGCGTCTGCCGCGCACATCAGCACGCTGTCGCCGAATGGATGGCCGTAAAGGTCATTGATCGGCTTGAAATGGTCGATGTCGAGCACCGCGAGGGTATGGAAACCATTGGCCACGAGGACTTCGAAACTGGCGTCGAGCGACCGCCGGTTCCGCAATCCGGTCAGTTCGTCGCGCGTGGTCAGTCGCTCGAGGTTGCGCGCCTCGTCCAGTGCCAGGTCGCGTTCGTGCTTGATCGCAATGAAGCGGTCGGCGACGGCAAGCGCGGTGGCCACGACCTCGAACAGCAGCGCGAGGTTCTGTGGCCAGGTTTCGTCGAAGACATAGCTCCTGTCGGTGAACCAGGTGATTGTGAACTGGGTGACGATGATGCACCCGAACGGTGCAAAGCCGAGAAACAGATAGGCCGCCATCCGGCTGCCCGACCTGCGCGCTTGCCAGAGAATGGCGAAATACGCCGCCAGGATGGCCATGTAGCCGCCGAAATAGACGTGGTTGATCCAGTCGCCGAACATGTCCGGCCAAAAGGTCGTGGCAATTCCATTCGCGACCGATAGCAAGGCGAGGGCAGCGAGGATCTGGCGCTGTCGACGATTTATGGTTTCCGGTTCGAGAAAGTTGCAGGCGAACAGCAGAGTTGCCGCCACCATCACGTCGAGGCTCAGATAGGTGATATAGAGCTCGGTCGTATAGCTCCAGGAAGTCATGAGCGGGACAAGCCCCGAAACCGCTGCGGTCTGCACAAAGGCCATGGCGCAGAATAGGGCGTGCCACAGCGGGAAGGGCTCGCGAAGCACGCGATAGTATCCAAGATCGAACAGGATCGGTGCCAGCAGCAGGCCGCAGATTAGTGCCGCCAGCAAGTGGATGGTTCCCGATGTCGGTCGAACCGACGGTTCGGCGGCCAAGCGCGCTTCGGCCAGCGCGCCGGGTTCCTCTGCCCCGTCCAGCGTAAACACCACGATTTGCGGAGTTCCCTCCAGGACAGGCAACTCAACCATCGTATCGAGACTGGACTGTCCCAGCCATGTCTCATGAAAGCCGTAGGAGCGGCTGGCTTGCCTGCCGTCCGCGCCGATCAGGGTAACGGCGAGCGTTTCGAACTCAATTCGATCGAACTCGGCATAGCGGATTTGCGACAGGTCCGCCGCCTTGCCGCGCAGGTCGATCCGGATGAAGCTGCGCTCCGCGCTGTTTTCCGAAGCGGCGCCGTTGCATGTCCATGTCGCGGGGCGGTCTGCAACGTCCTCGAACGAGAGGGACTCGGGGCCGGACGCCAGGCAAACCGACCCTGGCGAGAAGGTGTCGCCGGAATTGGCGATGGCAGGGACGGCAAGGCCGCCTGTCACAAGGACAAGGGCGAGCGCAAGCAGTCCACGCCACAGACAAGAAAGATACGCCCGTCCCACGCGGACGTGGTAACACGGTTGGCTTAAAACCCGTTTAAGGATTCTCGGGGGCTGCGTAAGGGATTACCCCAAGAGGTCACTGACCGGGCGGTAATCGTAACCCAGTTCGCTGGCGACCGCTTCATAGGTCACTTCGCCCTTATGGACGTTGAGACCCTCGGCCAGATGCGGATCGGTGGCAAGCGCCGCCTTCCAGCCGAGCCGCGCAATGCGCAGCGCATGCGGCAGCGTGACGTTGTTGAGCGCATAGGTGCTGGTACGCGCCACCGCGCCGGGCATGTTGGCGACACAATAGTGGACGATATCGTCGACCACATAGGTCGGATCGGCATGGGTCGTAGGCTTCGACGTTTCGAAGCAGCCGCCCTGGTCGATCGCCACGTCTACGAGTACCGCGCCCTTCTGCATGTCGCCGAGCATCTCGCGCGTCACCAGCTTGGGGGCCGCCGCGCCCGGGATCAGCACCGCGCCGATGACGAGGTCGGCGCTGCAAACCGCATCGTGGAGGTTCGCGGCATTCGAGAAACGCGTGCTGGCGCGGGCTTCGAAATGCGTGCCGACTTTCTCCAGCACCTCGGGATCGCGGTCGAGGATGGTCACGTCCGCGCCAAGGCCGACGGCCATTTGCGCGGCGTTGAACCCGACCACGCCGCCGCCGATCACAACGACCTTGCCCGGCATGACGCCCGGTACGCCGCCCAGCAGAACGCCGCGCCCGCCCTGCGCCTTCTCGAGCGCGGTTGCGCCGGCCTGGACGCTCATACGTCCCGCAACCTGACTCATCGGCTTCAGCAGCGGCAGCTGCCCGCGCGGGCCGGTGACGGTCTCATAGGCGATTGCGGTAACACCGCTCTCGACGAGGTCCCTTGTCTGCTCGGGATCGGGCGCAAGGTGCAGGTAGGTGTAGAGGATCTGGCCCTCGCGAAGCTTCTTGCGCTCGACGGCCTGCGGTTCCTTGACCTTCACCACCATCTCGCATTCGGCGAAGATGGCATCCGGCCCATCGACGATCTTGGCGCCGGCCGCGACATACTGCTCGTCGGTTGCATCGATTCCGGAACCGGCCTGCGTCTCGATCCAGACCTCGTGGCCCTGCATGATGAGCTCTTTCGCGCTCTCTGGCGTCAGGCCGACGCGGTATTCGTGGTTCTTGATTTCCTTGGGGCTGCCGATGAGCATGGGGAGGACTCCTTGATCTGCGCCAGCCCGTTACAACTGCAACCAAGCTGCGGCAAGCCCGCGCGAGGCTTTCACCGGCCCGGACTTGGCAGTTCGCGCGCTATTGCGCATTGTTCCTCCAGGGCGGAGGGAGCAAGCGCGTGCGCCGTATAATGCGTTGGACGGGATGGGTGTCGATTATCGTCATAGTAGCGGTCGGGATGGCTTGGGCGACTTCGCCTGATCCTCGCTACAACCCGGCAAGTTTCGAGCCCGACGAACTCGAACCCGGTCTCGCCCCGCTGGATAAGGCCATAACCCTGGCGCAGATCCACCGCGGAGATGGCTCGACTGCCACGTTGCTCGTCACAGCGCTCGACGATCAGCACATTCAGGCTGTCGATCTCTCGCAAGCAGCAGGGGTCGACGCTGCAGACCCCTTTGCCGTGCTCTCCGCAATTCCGGAGGTGCGGTTGCGCGATCTCGCCGCGAACGAAAACACACGACCATTCGCCATTGCCGATCTGCTGCCGGCAGCCCCACAAGGCGATCGCCATATCGGTACCGGTACGAATTTCCCCGAGCATGCGGATGAAGCGAGCAGCGATTCGGTCTTCCAGTTTCCCAAATTCGGGACTGCCTCGCCGGCCCGGACTCGGGTCGGGGGCGATCCCGACGTCCTGCTCGATTACGAGGTCGAACTGTGCATGCGGTTCGATCGGGCGATCGCCTCGCCGGAAGATTTCGGAGCGGCGATGAAGGGGGTGTTTCTATGCGGCGACTTCACCGATCGTGGAAAGCTCATCAGGCTGATCGATCCCGACAACCTCGATTCCGGGCGTGGGTTCAGCGATGGCAAGAGCCGTGCCGATTTCTTCCCTTCGGGCGCCTTGCTGGTGGTCCCGCGCGACTGGCGCAGCTTCGTAGCGGGTGAACGCATGGCGACCCGAGTCAATGGCGAGCGCCGGCAAGATGCGCGCGGAGGTGAAATGACGCTCGATTTCGAGCGGCTCGTCGAAAAGGCGCTGGGCGATATGGGACGCCGCCGGTTCCTATATGAAGGCGAGGCTTACACGCTGGCACCCACTCGAGCGATCACGCTCGACATGACTCTGATGTCGGGAACGGCCGAAGGTGTCATCTTCACCCAGCCGACGCGCGGCGACATCATCGAAGGCGTTTTCGACTATCTCTTGTCGGGCGGCTGGCTACGCGGAGCTGAGCCGGTACCGGCGATCATCGAAACTTTCATCGCAAACGAGACTGCGTCGGGCCATTTCCTCCAGCCGGGCGACCGCGTGGAACACCGATCCTCGCGGCTCGGCACGATCGAAGTCGAGGTGACCGGACCGGTCGACTGATGCCAGTCAGCGACCGGTCAGCGGAGCCGTCGACCAAGCGCTGGTTACGACGTCGCTACGGCCTTCGGGGCGCAGGTCAACGAACTGCGCATCATCGCCCAGTCCCAGACGGACTGCCTCGAGCGCGGTTTCGCTACCTGTCAGAGTGATCCGCAAGCCGGTCCGCCGAGCAGCCCAGCCCACCAAGGCCAGCCTTATGGCGTTTTCCGCATCCAGCCCTTCCTCTCCCACGGTCACATCGGGCAGATCGGCCAGCGGCGGGCGCAGTTCCACCGTCCAGCCCGGCGTGGTCCGCTCAAGCCGGCGTTCGAGCTCGCGATAGCCGGCCAGCGTCAGCCCTTCGAGCGGTTGCGCGGTGGCCTGCGCGCGCTTGTTCTCGCGGTCGAGCAGGACATCGCCCCGTTCGACCCCGGCGATCAGCGCCAGGCTGCGCGCAAGCGCGGCGACCTGGCGTTCGCTGGCCTCGGCCGCTTCGCGCGCGCGGGCCTGTGCCAATGCGGCCTGTTCGGCGGCGCCCGGATCGGTGCCGACCTGGAACTGGTCGATATTGACCACGACGGCGCGGCCCAGCCGCTCGATCAGGCGACGCGCGACTTCGCTATCCGCATTGGGGTTGAATTCGGGGGTGAAGACGCTGGCCGAAACGGTGACGGGATCGGTATCCCAGTTGACGATCGGCTGTTCGACGCGCGCGCGATCGGTAAAGGCTTCCGCGACCTCCTGATTGATGATCCGTTGGCCATTGGCTTCCCAGGCAATGGTCCGCAGCGAAAAGCCCAGCGGCACAGCCATTGCGATGAACACTGCCAGGATGACGATCGATTCGACCTTGCCCTGGCGATTGGTCACGCTCGATTCGAATCCGTAGAGCCGCGCCATGATCGCCGCGGTGATGCCGATGGTCACGAGGTTGGTGATGAACAGCCCCAGCGCCCCGGCAAAGACCGTCCAGTTGAACGTGGCGAGACCGAAACCGACCACCGCGAGCGGAGGCATCAAGGCGGTAGCGATGGCCACGCCGACAATCGTCCCCTCGCGGCCGCGGATCACGGCATAAGAGCCCGCCAGCGCAGAGAACAGCGCGACAAGCAGGTCGAACAGATTGGGCCGCGTCCGTGCTGCGATCTCCTCGGTCACAGTCTGCAGCGGCGAGAGGAATACGATCAGCGCGCAGAACAGGATCGCGAAGGCCGAGCCGGCAACCAGCGCCTTGCCGCAGCGGCGCAGCCAGTCGGCATCACCCGTCGCGAGCGAAAAGCCTGTGCCGATAATCGGGTTCATCAGCGGCGAGAGCAGCATGGCGCCGATGACCACTGCCGGCGAGGATAGCAGCAGGCCGAGGATCGCGATCCCCGCGCTCATCGCGGTCATGAAGATATAACGGCTGGTAAGCAGCGATTCGCCGCGCACGCGCTCGATTGTGGCGACGTGGTCGAGATCGGCAATCACGCCGTCGCGCCACCACATGCGAATCTCGGCCAACGCCCGCAGCACGGTCCAGCGGCTGATCGGGCGGCGTCGGGTGTGCTCGCTTCCGGCCGCCGTGCTCGATGACGCTGTGGTGGCGGAAGGATCGGTCGCAGTAGACATAGGCGCGCGATTTAGCTGGAAGCCAAGCGGAAGTCGCGTCGAATCTGCGTTGCGAAGACGCAGACGATCGCCGATGACAGCTAGATAGGATTGCCGTCCTGGTCGCGGAAGATTTCGCGGCGACCGACGTGGTTGGCAGGGCCGACCAGGCCCTCTGCTTCCATCCGCTCGATCCATTTGGCCGCCGTGTTGTAGCCGACGCCCATCTGGCGCTGCAGCCAGCTACCGCTTGCCTTCTGGTTCTCGATCACGATCTGGCAGGCCTGGCGGTACTTGCGTTCGTCGGGATTGTCGCTGGCGGTGAACTCGTCCTCGAAATTGAACCCGCCGTCTTCGGGCTCCTCGGTAACCGCATCAACATAATCGGGCTTGCCCTGGCCGCGCCAGTGGTCCGCCACACGCTCGACCTCCTCGTCCGAGACGAAGGGGCCGTGGACGCGGATCATCGCGCCGGTGTTGGGCTTGTAGAGCATGTCGCCCTTGCCCAGCAGTTGCTCGGCGCCCTGCTCGCCGAGAATCGTGCGGCTGTCGATGCGGCTGGTCACCTTGAAGCTGATGCGCGTGGGCAGGTTGGCCTTGATGACACCGGTAATGACATCGACCGAGGGACGCTGGGTCGCCATGATCAGGTGGATGCCCGCGGCGCGGCTTTTCTGCGACAGCCGCTGGATCAGCACTTCGATTTCCTTGCCGACTGTGACCATGAGATCGGCCAGTTCGTCGACGATCAGGACGATCAGCGGCAGCGGTTCGTAATCGAGCTGCTCTTCCTCGTAGAGTTCCTCGCCGGTTTCGGGGTCGAACCCGGTCTGCACGCGGCGACCGAGCGGCTTGCCCTTCTCGCTCGCCTTGCGCACCTTCTCGTTGAAGCCCGCGATGTTGCGCGAGTTGACGCTCGACATCATGCGGTAGCGCTTCTCCATCTCCTCGACCGCCCATTTGAGCGCGCGGACCGATTTGTGCGGTTCGGTCACAACCGGGCTGAGCAGGTGGGGAATGTCGTCGTAGCTCTTCAGCTCGAGCACCTTGGGATCGATCAGGATCAGGCGGCACTCGTCGGGCGTGAAGCGGTACAGCAGCGACAGCAGGATGGCGTTGAGGCCGACCGATTTACCGCTGCCGGTGGTGCCCGCGACGAGCAGGTGCGGCATGGCGGCGAGGTCGGCGACGATCGGTTCGCCCGCGATGTCCTTGCCGAGGATCATCGGCAGGCTGCCGCGGTGGTCGACGAAGGCGGCCGAATTGGCG
>JBFOLW010000238.1:0-11030 GCA_040830305.1 Erythrobacter sp. | reverse complement strand
TTCGGGAGACCCGTCGCCAGCGATGGCGGCGGGTTTTCTATTTGGGCAGGGCCTCCGCCGATTCCGGCTCATCGAACAGGTTGCTCGCGAACAGTGGCTCGCCGAAGATGAACCCGACGAGGTTGGGGCGTCCGATGTGATCGAACAGCGCCGTGAGCATCAGCAGGATCGGAACCGAGAGCAGGGCGCCGAAAAATCCCCAGATCCAGGTGAAATAGGACAGCGCGATGAGGATCATCACCGGGTTCATGGTGAAACGCGCGCCCAGGATCGACGGGGTGATCAGATTGGCCTCGATGGTATGTAGCGCCAGATAGGCCGCTGCCGGGACCAGTCCGAGCAGAATCGTATCCGCGGTGCCGATGCCGAACAGGCCGAGCAGCGCGATCATCACGATCGGACCGACATAGGGCAGGAAATTGAGCAACGCGGCAAGCCCGCCCCACATGATCGGCGCGTCGACGCCCAGCGCCCAGGCGCCCAAGGCAACGACGACCCCGACCAGCGCATTGATCCAGCCGACCGTGAGGATGTAGGCCGCGACCCGGTCCTGCACTTCGCGGATGACCCGCGCTGCCTTGATGCTGGTACCGAAGCTTGCGCGGCCGAACAGCAGGCGCTGGCGCAGGCGCACGCGGGCCTCGATCATGAAATAGGCCATCAGCAGCGTCAGGATGGTCTCGATGATCAGGCCCGGTGTGGCGAAGGCGACCTGTTCCAGAAGGCTGGGAGCGGCGAGGACGACCTCGCGGGTGCGATTATCGCTCATCAGGGCGGCTAGCTGTTCGTTGACGGTCGCCACCCAGGCAAATTGTTCGCGCAGTTCGCCGAACCGCGCCATCACGCCCTGCGCCATGGCGGGCACATCCTCGAACAGGGCGATTGCCGGTTGCAGGATCAGCGCCAGGGCGAGCAGCAGGATGGCGAAGAAGAACATCAATGCGGTGATCGAGGCCAGCGCGTTGGGCAGACCCCAGCCGTTGAGCTTGTCGGCCAGGGGCGACAGGATCACGGTCAGCACCAGCGCGGTGACCACCGGAAGGAAGACAACCGAGCCGATCGAGAGGACAAAGGGCAGGGCGAAGAACAGCCCGAGCCCGATCAGCAGGACCAGCGAGGAAATCAGTCGCAGTTCCTGTTCGGCAAACGCAAGCCTGCGCGACCGCCGGGCCTGTGCCGGCGGCGCGCTGTCGTGTGGTTGCGGGGTCTTGCTCATCAGCGCCTATCTGCCCTGCGCTGCGAATCGTGACAAGCGGCCTGCGTGCCAAGATTTCCTAATTGCGACCACCGCCCTGACCGGCGGCCACGTCGTCGAGTTCCTCGAGGATCGCCCGGTGCGCGGCATTGTCGTCGATCGAGCGCTTGGGGATATTGCCTTCCGCGAGCATGGCGTTGAGCGCAGCGCGCGCCCGGCCCACGCGGCTCTTGATCGTGCCGACCGCGCAGTCGCAGATGGTGGCGGCTTCCTCGTAGGAAAAGCCGCCCGCCCCGACCAGCAGCAAGGCCTCGCGCCGTTCGGGCGGCAGCGTCAGCAGCGCGCGGTGCATGTCCGACAAATGGATCGGCTCTTCCTGGCCCGCTGGAGCGGTCAGCACGCGCTCGGCCACCGTCTCGTCGTACTCGCCGCGGAAGCGATTGCGCCGCATGTCGGTGAGATAGGCGTTGCGCAGGATTACGAAGGTCCATGCGCGCATGCTGGTGCCCGGCTGGAACCGGTCCTGCGCGGCCCACGCCTTGAGCAGGGTTTCCTGCACCAGGTCGTCGGCCATGTCGGCGCGACCGCACAGCCCGCGCGCAAAGGCGCGCAGGTGGGGAACCACTTCGGTCAATTCGCGCTTGAAGTCGGCCTTTTCGGAAGCCGTCCGCTTCTCGGTCGCCATCAGTTCTTGGTATCCAGCTGATCGAGGAGGTCCTGGAAGCTGTCGGGCAGCGGCTCCTCGACCACCGAGTCGTAAAGCTGCTTGAGCCCGTTGGCCCAATCGGGATCTTTCCCCTTGTCGCCATGCGGCAAATTCGGGGGCGGGCCGCCGGCGGCTGACCGCTGCGGATTGCTGGGCGTATCGGAGCTCATGACGTGAAACTTGGTACCCTCTTGGTGCCCACCCGCCGAAAATTTGTGCGAGCAGGAGTATCGATCCCGGATGTGCTTCGCACAACGCATGGGTAGCCCACAGGTTCCCGGATGCAACGTATTGGAACAATTCGCCCCACGCGGCATATTATAGTGCCGGGTCAATCGTCAGGGGCAGGAAGCTGGTAGACGAACAATTCCAACGCAAGGGGCGCCGCAGGCGTTGGCTGATCGACTACCCGCGCGGGATCCCCGTGCTGATTTTCGTGCTGGTTGCCGGGATCACGGTGCTGAGCGTTTTTGCCATTGAACGCGGCGAACAGCAGCGCGACGATGCGGATGTCGCGCGCAAGGCCCAGGCAATGACCTCGGCGATCGAACGGCGGGCCTATACCAGTTCCGCCTACCTGCGCGCCGGCGCCGCGCTGCTTTCGACGCAGGACGAGGTGACCCCCGAGCTTTTCCGCCGGTTCGTTTCCGAGCTGCGGCTCGATGCCAATTATCGCGGGGCCGAAGGTATCGGCTGGGCACCCGTAGTTGAAGCCAATGAGCTGGCGGATTTCGAAGAGCGGCTGG
The DNA here is from genome assembly GCA_040830305.1 of Erythrobacter sp. Taxonomy (GTDB): domain Bacteria; phylum Pseudomonadota; class Alphaproteobacteria; order Sphingomonadales; family Sphingomonadaceae; genus Qipengyuania. The sequence continues at coordinate 8,383 of JBFOLW010000238.1, read as the reverse complement.
GAACCAGCCGGCTGATCAAGAAATCGGTCACTCCCTCGCTGGCGCTGCAGCCGCGCGACACACTGACGCCGATTCTCTATCTGCAGCCCGATACCGTGCGCAATCGCCGGGCACTGGGCTATGACATGTACTCCGAGCCCATCCGCCGCGCGGCGATGGATATGGCTGCGGCTAACGACCGTCCCACGGCAAGCGGGCCGATCGTGCTGGTGCAGGAAGGTGGCGGAGATGCCGCGGGATTCCTTATCTACATGCCGGTGTACGAAGACCTCAGCCGCTCGCGCGAGCTCAAGGGCTTCATCTACAGCCCTTTCAACGCCTCGCAGTTTCTCGATTCCGCGTCCGACCTGGTGAGCTACGACGAGATCGGTTCGCGTCTGCTCGACGGCGAGGCCGTTTCGCGCACCACGATGGCGCAAAGCGATTCCTGGATCGACGGGCGCTCGACGGTGACGCGCGAAGTCAACCTGGCCAACCGCCGGATGCTGCTCGAAGTGCAGTCCGGGCGCGAGGACGGTCTGTCATCGATGTCGATGATTACCCTGCTGTTCGGCCTTGCGGTTGCCAGCCTGCTGATGCTGGTGTCGCGCCTGCTGACGCAGCAGAGTCTCGAGGATCGCCGCGCAATCAGCTGGTTCGAAGAGCAGAACTCGATCCGCAATTCTCTGACGCGCGAACTCAACCACCGGGTCAAGAACACGCTCGCCAACGTGTTGTCGATCGTCTCTTTGACTCGTCGCAGGTCGGGCAGTCTCGATGAATTCGCCGAGGGGCTCGACGGGCGGATCCGCGCGCTGTCGGCGACGCACGACCTGCTCACCCAATCCGAATGGGGGACCACTCCGATCCGTTCGGTGGTTGAGGTCGAGCTCGCGCCCTATGCGCGTGACGAGGATCACCGACTGATGCTCGAGGGCCCACATACCGAGCTCGCGCCAAACGATGCGCTGTCGCTGGGCCTCGCGATCCACGAGCTCGCCACCAATGCCGCGAAATACGGCTCGCTCAGCGTGTCGGGTGGAACCGTCGAGGTGCGCTGGAGCCAGGTGAACGACACGCTGGCCAAGATCGAGTGGATCGAAAGCGGGGGGCCGCCGGTCACGCGCCCGCAGCGCCGCGGGTTCGGGACCGACCTGATCGAAAAGATCGTTGCGCATGAGCTGCGCCATCCCGTCGAGCTCGACTTCTGCCCGGAAGGCGTGCGCTGCACGTTGCTGGTGCCGGTGCGCGAACCGAGTGAATTCGAACTGCGCCGCAAGGGACCCGGCGGGCGCGGCCACTAGGTTGCACGCGCGCACGAAGAAAGCCCGGACCTCACGGCCCAGGCTTTCTCTGTTTCTTGCTATCGAGGCGGTGTCAGCCGAGCGGACGGCTCGACCCGAAGAACAGCGCCTGGCTGATTGCCGCCCGCACCGTCTGTTCCTGGAACGGCTTGGTGACGAGGTAGGTCGGCTCGGGCCGGTCGCCGGTCAGCAGGCGTTCGGGATAGGCGGTGATGAAAATCACCGGGACCGAGCTGATCGCGAGAATATCGTCGACTGCATCAAGCCCCGACGAGCCATCGGCCAGCTGGATATCGGCCAGCACCAGGCCGGGGGTCTTTTCGGCCACCACTTCCTGCGCCTGCGTGCGCGTGGCAGCGGTGCCGCAGACCTCGTGACCGAGCGAAGTGACGAGGTCTTCGAGCTGCATCGAGATCAGGGGCTCATCCTCGATGATGAGGACGCTGGTCGAGGACTCGCGGTCGATCTCGGCGATCGCTTCCTGGGCGAGCTTCTCGATGTCGTCAGCCGACATATCCATGATTTCGGCAGCCTGTTCGGAGGAAAAATCCTCGAGCGTCGTCAGCAGTAGGGCCTGGCGGTTGAGCGGCGTGACCGATTTGAGGCGGTCTTGCGCGGCGCCTTCGTGCCCGTCGCTGCCGACGGCTTCGGGCACATCCATATAGGCGCTCGACCAAACCTTGTTGAACGCCCGGTAGAGCGGCACGCGACCGCCCTCGAGCGATTGTTTGAGCTCGCTGTCCGCCAGCGCGGCTTCGAGCGTGGCACGTACGAATGCATCCCCGGTTGCCTGCGACCCGGTCAGCGCGCGCGCGTAGCGGCGCAGATAGGGCAGGTTACGAGCAATCTGATCACCAAGCGACATTTAGACCCCTTCCTTAAGGTGCGCGCTTCTAACGTCCTGCTTGGGGTTAGGTTCCAAGCCTCAAACCCGCAAGTCGTGGTTTGACAAAGCCGCCGTTCGAAGCGCATCCACCCCTCGAATTCCACCGAAGGGAGACGATAGCTTTGCACGAGATTGCCGATCCGATAGCCTGTCCGGCATGTCCGCTGCAATCCTGTCCGGGGCTGCGCGAGCTCGAACAGCGCCAGCTCGCTTATATGCAGGAATTCAAGGATGGCGAAGTCAGGCTCGATCGCGGGGACATGCTGATCGATGAAGGTGCGCACATCGAGCGGCTGTACACGATCCTCGATGGTGTGCTGATCCGCTCGCGATCGCTCGACGACGGGCGACGCCAGATCGTCAACTTCATGTTCCCTGGCGATCTGATCGGCCTGCAAGGTGCCTTCGATGAACCTTCGAGCCATACGATCGAGGCGCTGGTCGACGCCCGGCTATGCCGGTTCCGGCGCGGCGACTTCGTCGAATTGATCTCCGAGCACCCGAGCCTTGGCTACGATATCACCTGGCTGGCCGCGAAAGAGGAGACGGCGCTCGAAGGACACATCGTGTCGCTCGGGCAGCGCAACGCGCGTGAGCGCGTCGCCTATCTCGCGGTATGGCTGCTCGACCGGGCACAGTCGACCTGCCTGGCCGACGATCAGAATATCGTCTCGCTGCCGATCACCCAGGCGCAGATCGCGGATATGCTGGGCCTTTCGCTGGTCCATACCAACCGCACCCTGCGCCAGCTCAAGCGCGAAGGGCTGGTCGAGTGGAAGTCGCGCGAAATTTGCGTCCCCGATCTCGCCAAGGCCGCCGATTTCGCCCAGTTCGACCGTGGCAAGGATCATCGCAGGCCATTTATTTGATTGGGTTTTCGGCCCACCAACGAAAAAAAACTGAAGTGCTGGGAACCCTATTTCTGGCGGCGCGTATCCTCTATGTCACCGCCGAGACCCCCCCTCCCGTCCAAGCGGCTGGTGACACGATCCCGAAAGGCCTCCGTTGCTCGGCAACGGAGGCCTTTTTTCTGGCCCGCGTGACACGCAATCCGATGTGGCGTAGCCGAAGCCGCGGCATCGCGCCGGCGAGCTTGTTCTTTCGGGGGGTGGGGTCAGCGCAGCGCGCCGCGCAGCCGCGATATGATTCCGCGCCGCTTGGGCTGCCGCAGCAGGTCGACCAGAACCTCGGAGGCATAGGGCTTCTCGAGGATACAACCGAGCGCGGCCACTTCGGGAGGGATGTCCTGCGGCGCGCCGGTCGAGAAGATGATGCGCGGGCTGTCGGGGCCGAGCGTGCGGACCAGTTCGGCAATCGCCCAGCCATCGTCGCGATCGGCGAGGTGCACGTCGAGGACGATGACCTTGGGCTGCTCCTCGCGCAGGTGGCGCAGCGCGTCCTCGGTCGAGGCCGACAGTTCGACACGCGCCACGCCGGCGTCGAGCAGCGCCTGCTCAATCGTCAGGCCGAGAACCGCGTCGTCCTCCACCACCAGCACATGGGTCGGCAATTGCTGGCGCGCGGTGGTCATGGAAAGTCGCGTCATCGGATCCCGTTAGGTTCGGCGGGTGTCGCCAGGCATCGTCTTGAGACAACGGCACGCCAGTGCTGCCAGTTCCCGCGCCCATGCGCTTCCTGCGGCAAGCGTGACTTTCTTGCGACAGCCTGAGCGTATCAACCGGTCAGCGAGGTTTCGAAGATCGCATATTCGCGGTTGACCGAGCTCTGGATCGCGTCGGCGATGGCAATCATGCCCTGGTTGTCGTCGAGAATCCAACCGACTTCGGCGCGTTGTGTGCCGTAGAGCCGCGTGGCGGTTTCGCGGATCTGACTGATCATCATGAAGGCCAGCTGGCTGGCAAGGCGCGAATTGTGCAGTTCGCGCAGCACGCCCATCAGAGGTACGCGGAAATCGGCCCCGGTGGGTTTGCGCATCCAGCGCAGGAGGTGGATCCAGCCGAAGGGCAGCAGCTTGCCGTCGATCCTGGTCAGTACCCCGTTGACGTCGGGAAAGCTCAGCATGAAGGCGACCGGCCGTCCGTCGAGCTCGGCGACGAGGTTTACCTCCTCGTGGATGATCGGCTTCAGCTTCTTGCCGGCATAGGCGATCTCTTGCGGCGTGAACGGCACGAACCCCCAGTTGTTCGACCACGCATCGTTGAGGATGGTGAGGATGACTTCCACCTCCTCGTCCCAGCGACTCTTGTCGACCTGGCGAACGGTGATCCGCTCGTTGCGCTGGCCCGATTGGACGATCCGGCGAATGAGCGGGGGAAAATCGTGGGTGACGTCGAGGTCGTAGGTCAGCAGCGTCTTCGCGCGCGCGTAACCGGCGCTTTCGATCCAGTATTGGTAGGACGCCGGGTGGTGGCCCATCATGATCAGTGGGGCGTGGTCCTGCCCCTTGACCAGCAGGCCGGGTTCTTCCCAGATCGACATCGAAATCGGCCCGATCGCGCGGGTCATGCCCTGGCCCCGCAGCCATTCCTCGGCCCGCGCGAGCAGGGCATGCGCGACGGTCTCGTCCTCCGCATCGAAATAGCCGAACATTCCTGCGCCAGGCCCGAAGCCCTGCGCACGCGGCAGTTCGAGTGCGAGATGATCGATATGCGCCGAAATGCGGCCGACTGCCCGACCGTCGCGCCGCGCGAGGAAAAGCTGGTGCGAGGCATGGCCGAAGAAGGGGTTCTTGTCAGGATTGACCAGTTCGAGCTGTTCGGACCGGATCTGAGGTACCGCATGCGGCTCGCGCGCCGCAAAGGCGCGACCGCAATCGACGAACTCGGCGCGCCCCCGCTTGCCTTCCACCGGCTCGATCACCACATTCGCCTTCGACATTCGCGCAACACCTTCGTTCAGCTCGGATTAGCCCTGTGTGCGCTAGCTGATCTTTGTCAAGGAAACGCGCGTCGACGATCACTATGATCGACACCGCGCGCTGTATTGCGCATGCGTTTTCGGCTAGGGGCCTCCCAGGAAATTCGACCATGAACGTGCAACAGACACAGATTCCGGCTGCCGATATCGTCTCGCGTCGCGACGCGGGTTCGGGCTGGCACGCCCAGATCCCCGACGACAAGGCGATGCTGCGCGCTGCACGCGACCTGACCAAGGACATCGCCGAGCATCGGGCGGATATCTACTGGGCCGATATGATCGGTTCGGCGCTGGTCGGCTATGGCGCACTCGCGAGTGCGATCCTGGTGGACAGCGTGCCTGTGGCAATCGCGCTGGCGGTGGTCTCGGTGCTCGCGCTCTATCGCGCGCTGCTGTTCATCCACGAAATCTCGCACTTCCGGAACGGCGCGCTGCCCGGCTTCCGCACGGCGTGGAATGCGTTCGTGGGGGTGCCGATGCTGACCCCGTCCTTCATGTACGAGCAGGTCCACACGCTGCATCACAAGCGCACGCAATACGGCACGATCGCCGATCCCGAGTACCTCCCGCTCGCGCTGATGAAGCCGTGGAGCCTGCCGCTGTTCGTACTGATCGCTTTGCTCGCGCCGGCCGCGTTGTTGCTGCGCTTCGCCCTGCTGGTACCGCTGGGTGCGATCATCCCGCCGATCCGCCGCCTGACCTGGCAGCGGCTGAGCGCGCTCGCCATCAATCCCGACTTCCGCCGCCGCCCTGCCGAAGGAGATCTGCCGCGTCGCGTGATGGTTCTCGAGATAGCGGGGATGCTGTGGAGCTGGGCACTGATCGCCAGCGTTTTCGCCTTTGGCTGGAAGCCGCTGCTGGTAGCTTTCGCGGTCGCCTCTCTGGCGGCTGTGCTCAACCAGCTGCGTACGCTGGTGGCGCATCTGTGGGAGAACGAGGGCGAGGCGATGACGGTCACCGCGCAGTTTCTCGACAGCGTCAACGTTCCGCCGCCCGGACGTGTTGCCGAGCTGTGGGCACCGGTCGGGCTGCGTTACCACGCGCTGCACCATCTGATGCCTTCGATGCCCTATCATTCTTTGCCCGAGGCGCACCGTCGCCTGGTTGCCGCGCTCGAGGCGGATTCGAGCTATCACGGCGCCAACCACGCAGGGATGGGCGTGCTGGTCGCACGGATCGCCCGGAGCACGATGCGGTAAGTCTCTGCGTGCGGGAGGGGCAGCGGGATTTAACAGCTGCAAGCTAACGACGGATGTCTCTGGCGCACCCAACAGAAAAGGCCGCTCCCCTCGGTGGGTGGGAGCGGCCTTCGCATTTCACCCGGCAATGCGCCGGGTAAACCGTCGAATATCAGTCGACCTTGACCTTAGCCTCGACGCCATCTTCGCTGACGGTGGCATCGACTTCGTCGCCGTCGATGGTGAGGCTCGAACCTTCTTCGGTTTCGACCGGTTCGGCGGCGACGGTTTCTGTCGCGACCGGCTCGACCACGGTGGTCTCGGTGATTTCGGTGGTTGCGCCTTCGTCGGTCGCGGGCGTTTCGGTTTCGCCGCAGGCGGCGAGGGCAAGCGCGGCGACAAGCGCGGGAATTGCAACGGTCTTCATGCCAAATCTCCTTTGTGGCAACATTGTGGCGTCAATGCGCCGCAATTAAGGCGGTTCTCACGCGCCTACAAAAATTTGATCATGGCAACGCGGCGTTCGGCAGGTAGGCCCGCCGCGATCTCCGCGTCGATCTCGCCGGCCAGTCTCGGATGCGCGGTGAGGTCCTCGACCTCGACGAATCCGATCCGGCTGTAGAACGGGCCATTCCAAGGCAGATCGCGAAAGGTCGTCAGCGTGACCGCGCGAGAACCCGCGTTGCGTGCGTCGACCAGGCAAGCGCGCAGCATGACCGCACCGATCCCGCGCCCCTGCGCGTCGGGATGGACATCCATTTCCCAGATATGCAGTTCGCGGCCGAAGGGCTGGGTGGCAAGGAAGCCGACGATGCGGGCCTCGATCTCGGCGACCAGGCAGTGACCCTTGCCGATCAGGCTGCGGTGCTCTTGCGCGCTCCACACCTCTTCGAGATCGAATTCGGCGCAATCGGGGTCCTTGGCGAACAGCACGGCTGCGGCGCGCTCGATTTCGGGCAGGTGCTCTGCATCTTCGGGCCGCGCCAGGCGGATGGAGAAACCGCTCATTCCTCGGTGCGGATCAGCACCGTCTCGCCGATCAGCAGGAACAGGAAGAACGGCGCCCAGGCGGCGAGGAAGGGCGGGTAGCCGCCGAAACTGCCCATCGCGAGCGCGGCGTTGTCGACCACGAAATAGGCAAAGCCCAACGCCATGCCGATTACCGCGCGCACGAAAAGCTGGCCCGATCGCGCGAGCCCGAAGGCCGCGATCGCGCCCAGTAGCGGCATGAGGAAGGCGGAGAGCGGCCCCGATATCTTGTGCCACCATTTGGCGCGCAATTCGTCGGTCCGCCGCCCGGCCTGCTCGAACTCGGCAATCGACCGGGTCAGCGTCCAGAACGGTTCGGCATCGGGATCGATCTTGGCAAGGTCGATCCGGTCGGGTGTCAGCCCCTCGCCGACCACCATCGTCCTGGGTGCATCGGTGACAGCGTTCTGCACGCGGAAGCGGGTGATGCCTTCCAGCCGCCAGCCGGGCGCCGCATAGCGTGCGGAATCGGCCTCCACCTGCTCGACAATCATCCCCTCGGCATTGCGGTTGTACCACGTGACCTTGCGCATCGCGATCGCCTCGCCCCGGCCGGCGAGATAGCCGGCGGTGAGGATATTGCCATCGTCGTTGAGGTAGACATTGGCGCGTACCCGGCTTTCGGTCGGGATCGGCCCGAATTCGACCGCCTCCCATGCCTTGAGCGTTTCGGTCGCGCGGGTCACCACGCGTTCGTTGAAGGCAAAGGTAACGATCGAGACGATGCCCGCAGTCAGCAGCAGCGGGGCGAGCACCTGGTGCGCCGACAGGCCCGCCGCCTTCATCGCGATGACTTCGCTGTTCTGGTTCAGCGCAACCAGTGTGATCAGCGTCGCAAGCAATACCGAGTAGGGCAGGAAGCGCGAGATCAGCTGGGGAATCCTGAGCCCGGCATAGGTCAGCAGTTCGCCCTGGCCATTGCCCTCGACTGCGAGGATTTCGCCGCTGTTCGACAGCAGGTCGAGCATCAGCAGCACGAGGACGAGCACGAACAGCATCGCGGCGATACGCGCCGCGAACATCTTGGCCAGATACACCGTCAGCGTGCGCGAAGGGAAGAAATCGAGCTGCATGAAACTCCGCTATTCGGCTGCCGCAAGGTCGATCCTGAGCCGTCGGCGACCGAACAG
>JBFOLW010000237.1:0-2057 GCA_040830305.1 Erythrobacter sp. | reverse complement strand
TCGTCGAAGCCGTTGTCGCGGATCGCTTCCATCACGGTCAGGCCGTCGGCGACGTCGATTTCGCTGGTTTCGCCTTCGCGGGTGGTGACGATCAATTTCGGCATCTTGCGTTCATCCTCGGTTGCAAAGGGCCACTGGCCCAACCTATGCGTCGCGCTGCTATTCAATCGGGACGGGGAAGGCAAGCACACATCCCATGGGTCTGACCAACGCACAATTGCGCGAACATCTGGATGCGGTTGCCGCGAGCGATCCGGTCGTGGCCGGAGCGATCGAGCGCTGCGGCTATCCTGAAGAGCGCATCCGTCCAACGGGATATCGAACGCTGCTGCGCACGATTGTCGGGCAGCAAGTCAGCGTCGCATCGGCGCAATCGGTGTGGAACAAGCTCGAGGCCGAACTTGGCGAGGACATGCACGCGCATGAATTGCTTGCGCGCGACTTCGACACACTGCGCGCCTGCGGCCTCTCGCGGCAGAAGCAGGGGTATGCGCGGAGCCTGTGCGAACTCGTGACCGGCGGCGAACTGGATCTCGCGGGCCTGCCCGACAATGATGAAGCGGCCATCGCGGAACTGACGCGGATCAAAGGGATCGGGCGCTGGTCAGCGGAGATCTACCTGCTGTTCGCCGAGGGGCGGCCCGACATCTGGCCCGCGGGCGATCTGGCCGTGCAGCAAGCGGTCGGGAAGCTGCTCGACCTGGCCGCGCGACCTTCGGAGAAGGAAACGCGCGCGCTGGGAGAGCAATGGCGGCCCTATCGCGGCGCGATGGCGATTTTCACCTGGCATACATACAACAACGCGGCGCTCTAGCAGCACGCGACCGAGGGAGAGACATGATGGGCGATCGCAAGGCGATTTTCATTACCGGGGGCGGATCGGGCATCGGCCGGGCTGTCGCCCGATATTTCGGCGAGCGCGGCTGGTTCGTCGGTCTTGGCGATATCGACAAGGCGGGCATGCGCGAGACCGAAGAGTTGATCGGACATGGCTTTACCTATTCGCACGTATTCGATGTGCGCGACCGCGCGGCATGGGACGAAGCGCTCGAGGCATTCTCGGTAGCTGCCGGCGGGCGGATCGACGTCGTCTTCAACAATGCGGGTATTCCGCTCGGCGGATCGCTCTTGGAAAACAGCACCGAGGAAATCGAACGCTGCCTCGACATCAATCTCAAGGGCGTATTGTTCGGCGCACAGGCCGCGCATCCGCACCTCCAGAAGACCGCGCCCGGATCATGCCTGCTCAACACCGCGAGTGCCGCCGGGATTTACGGAACCCCGGGCGCCAGCGTCTATTCGGCGACCAAGTTCGGCGTGCGCGCGATTACCGAAAGCCTCGATGGCGAATGGGCCGAGGACGGCATCAAGGTCCACTCGCTCATGCCCAGCTTCATCGATACGCCGCTGCTCGACCACAATCCCAACGCGCGGTCGAACGAAGGCATTCGCCAGCGGGTGCAGGAAGCAGGTCTGGAAATCACCCCGGTTGAAGAGGTTGCCGCCGCCGCCTGGGCGGCCATTCACGGCGAGAGATTGCATACGGTTGTCGGCAAGACCGCGAAACGCATTGCCTTCGGCGCGCGCTGGATGCCCGGTCGGGTGCGCAGGCAGACCCGCGAATCCTTCCGCCCGCTGGGGCAGTAGGCCTCAGGCCAGCAGCGCGTCGATCTTGCGCGCCATCTTGACGTCGCGCAGGCTGAGACCGCCCGCGTCATGCGTGGTCAGCGTGACTTCGACGCGGTTGTAGACGTTGAACCATTCGGGATGGTGATCGCGGGATTCGGCGATCATCGCCACGCGGGTCATAAAGGCGAAGGCCTCGGAGAAGTCGGCGAACTCGAACTTGCGCTCGATCGCCTGGCCGTCACGGGTCAGCTCCCAGCCTTTCAGCCCGCTCAGCCAGCTGTCGCGTTCCTCGGCGGTCAATTGCTCGACGGTCATGGGCGCGAATCTCCTCTTGCTTGTCGCTGCGCGCGCTTTTGCCTATCGCCCCCGGCCATGCAAGCTCGCCTCGTCGCAAAGGATATAGCCTGCCGCCGCGGCGAGCGGCTGCT
>JBFOLW010000236.1:0-2692 GCA_040830305.1 Erythrobacter sp. | reverse complement strand
TCGGCCAACCCGACCGGACCGATGCACATGGGTCACTGCCGCGGCGCCGTGGTCGGCGATGCACTGTCCGGCCTGCTCGAATGGGCCGGTCACCGCGTCACGCGCGAATATTACGTCAACGATGCCGGCGGGCAGGTGGACGTTCTCGCGCGTTCGGCGCACCTGCGGTACCGCGAGGCGCTAGGCGACGACATCGGCGAAATTCCCGAGGGGCTTTACCCGGGCGACTACCTGCAACCGGTTGGCGAGCGCCTCGCGCAGGAATTCGGACCCGCCTACAAGGATGCGCCCGAAGGCGAGTGGCTGGAACTGTTCCGCCAGCGCTCGGTCGCCGCGATGATGGAGATGATCCGGGCGGACCTCGCGCTGCTTGGCATCCATCACGACCTGTTCTCCTCCGAAGCCGAGTTGCAGGCGGCCAAGAAGCCCGAGGCGGCCGAAGCCTGGCTGCGCGAACACGGTTTCGTCTACGACGGCGTGCTCGAAGCGCCGAAAGGCAAGGCACCGCCCGAGGACTGGGAGCCCGTCGAACTGCCGCTGTTCCGCTCGACCGAGTTCGGCGACGACCAGGATCGTCCGATCAAGAAGTCGAATGGTGCCTGGACCTATTTCGGCGCCGACCTCGCCTATCACTTCCAGAAGGCGGAAAAGGCCGATGCACTGATCGATATCTGGGGCGCCGACCACGCCGGGACGGTCAAGCGGATCAAGGCTGCGGTCGCCGCGCTTACCAAGGGCGCGGGGCGGGACGTGCCGTTCGACGTCAAGCTGGTGCAGATGGTCAAGCTCCTGCGCGACGGCGAACCGGTCAAGATGTCCAAGCGTTCGGGCACATTCGTCACACTGGCCGAGGTCGTGAACGAAGTGGGCAAGGACGTGGTGCGTTTCACCATGCTCACCCGCAAGCCCGACGCGCAGATGGAATTCGACTTCGCCAAGGTAGTTGAGGCCTCGAAGGACAATCCGGTCTTCTACCTGCAATATGCTCATGCCCGGATCCATTCGACACTCCGCAAGGCGGGTGTCGAGCCGAGCGACGCGCATCTCGACCGTCTCGGCGACGACGAACTCTCGCTTGTGCGCGAGGCGTCGCAATTCCCGCGCGTCGTCGAATCCGCCGCCAAGGCGCGCGAACCGCATCGCATCGCCTTTTTCCTCGGTGATCTTGCTGCCGCCTTCCACAGCTTCTGGAATGCGGGTAATGACGATCCGTCGAAGCGGATCATCCAGGAGGGCGATCCCGAACTGACTGCAGCGCGGCTGTTTCTCGCCACGCAGGTCGGGCAGGTGATCCGCAACGGCCTTGCGATCCTGGGGGTCGAAGCGGTCGAGGAGATGTGAGCATGGCGGCGTCGACGCCCTACGATACGGACGAGGATTGGGATGGCGAGGGCCAGCTGGACCTCGCCGATGGCGAGAGCCTGCCGTGGCTCGAAGCGGGGGAGGACGAGGACGAAACGGCGGGCTTCGATACATCCCGCCTGGTGCTGATGGGCGTGCTCGCGCTCGTCCTGCTCGGCGTTGTCGTCGGCGCCATCTGGTTCTTTTCGAACCAGACGTCCGACGAGCCCCCGGCGGACGGCAGTGTCATTGCCGCGCCCGACGAGCCTTACAAGACAAGACCCGAGAACCCCGGCGGCAAGACCTTTGCCGGGACAGGCGACACGAGCTTTGCCGTGGGTGAAGGGCAGTCGCGCGAAGGCCGGCTTGCCGAGCCCGAGGCTGTTCCGACGAGCGCCGCGCCTGTCGCTGCCGGTCCTTCGATCGCGTCGACGGTCGATGAAGGCCCGCGGGCGCCAGTCGCATCGGGCACCGCGGTTCAGGTGGGCGCCTATCCGCGTCGCGCGGATGCCGAAGCGGCCTGGTCGCGGCTGATGCGCCAGACCGAAGCGCTCAATGGTGTGAAGCACCGCGTGATCGAGGCGCAGGTCGATATCGGCCGCGTCTATCGCCTGCAGGCGCTGGCGGGCGATCGTGCGTCGGCGAACCGGCTGTGCGCTGCGCTCAAGGCCGACGGGCTCGCCTGTTTCGTCAAGTAACCGCGCGTCCGGGCTTAATTTCCACACTTCCCGCAGGGCGCAAGCTTGCGGGATTCAGCCGAAAACCTCACTTTGCCACGCATGACGCCCGCCATCTTCGGCATCTCCGGTCTCGAACTGACAGCCGACGAGCGCGGCTTCTTCAGGGAAGCCGATCCCGCGGGCTATATCCTGTTCGCGCAAAATTGCGGCGACAGGGAGCAGCTGCGCAAGCTGACCGACGAGCTGCGCGCGATCCACGGCCGCAATCACCTGATCATTTCGATCGACCAGGAAGGCGGCCGGGTCGCTCGCATGAAACCGCCGGAATGGCAGCGCTATCCGGCAGGGGAAGCCTTCGCCAAACTATGGGACATCGCGCCCGCGTCCGCCATCGAGGCAGCGCGGGTCAATGCCGAGGCGATGGGGCGTGAGCTTTCCGAGATGGGCATCACGGTCGATTTCCATGCGCCGTTCGACGTCCGCCGGCCCGAGACCGACGATGTGATCGGCGACCGCGCGCTCGGCAGCGATCCGATGCAGGTTGCCGCGCTGGGGCGTGCGGTGCTCGACGGAATGGGCCGGGCGGGTGTCGTCGGCTGCCTCAAGCACATGCCCGGGCATGGCCGTGCGACTTGCGATTCGCACAAGGAATTGCCCTATGTCGGCGTGAG
>JBFOLW010000235.1:0-2162 GCA_040830305.1 Erythrobacter sp. | reverse complement strand
GGTTCTTCGGATTGCACGGAATGGCGCGGGTCAGCCGAGCGTATAGTCGCTGAACCGCTCGCGCAGGTCCTTCTTGCTGATCTTGCCGGTGGCGGTGTGCGGAATGTCGTCGACGAATTCGACCGCATCGGGCAGCCACCATTTGGCGACCTTGTCGGCGAGGAAGCTGGTGAGATCCTCGGCACCGACGTCCTGCCCCTCCTTGCGGACCACGAACAGCACGGGGCGCTCGTCCCACTTGGGGTGCGGCATGCCGATCGCGGCGGCCTCGGCGACGGCGGGATGGCCCACCGCGGCATTTTCCAGCTCGACCGAGCTGATCCATTCACCGCCCGACTTGATCACGTCCTTGGTGCGGTCGGTGATCTGCATCGTCCCGTCGGGATGGAGGATCGCCACGTCGCCGGTGTTGAACCAGCCATCGGCGTCGATCGTGTCTTCCTCGGCCTTGAAATAGCGTTTCACCACCCACGGCCCGCGGATGTGCAGCGCGCCCGCGGTCTTGCCATCGCGCGGCAGCACCTTGGCCGGATCGTCAAGATCGACCGTGCGCAGTTCGACGCCGAAGATCGGGCGGCCCTGCTTCATGGTCTTCTCGACCTGCTGCTCGAAGGTCAGCTGGTCCCAGTCGCCTGTCGGCCCCCCGACCGTCCCGATCGGACTGGTCTCGGTCATCCCCCAGGCATGCTGGACGCGCGTGCCGTTCTTCATCAGCCGCTCGATCATGAATCGCGGCGCGGCCGATCCGCCGATCGTCGCCGCGCGCAACTTGGGCAGCTCGAGATTGTTGGCATCGGCATATTGGAAATGCGCCAGCCATACGGTCGGTACGCCCGCGGAATCGGTGACGCCCTCGGTCTTCATCAGCTCGTCGAGCACCGCTGGATCGTTGACCGCGCTGAAAACGAATTTGATCCCCGCCATCGCGCCGGCATAGGGCAGGCCCCAGCTCGCCGCATGGAACATCGGCACGACGGGAAGCATCACGCTCGACGCGCTGAAGTTGAACGCGGCGGGCTGCAACCCGGCGATCGCGTGCAGCATGGTCGAGCGGTGCTCGTACTGGACGCCCTTGGGATTGCCCGTGGTGCCGCTGGTGTAGCAGATCATGCAAGGGTCGCGCTCGTCGACCTCGGCCCATTGGTAGTCGCCGTTCTGTTCGGCGATCCAGTCCTCGAAACTGGTCGTGTGTTCGCCTGAATCGAAGCAGATGTAATGCTCCACGCCCGGCCATTTGTCGCGCATCTTGTCGATGATCGGCTGGAACGCCGCATCGTAGAGCATCACCTTGTCTTCGGCGTGGTTGACGATGTATTCGAGCTGGTCCTCGAACAGGCGTGGGTTGCAGGTGTGCAGCACACCGCCCATCCCCGCGACGCCGAACCAGCTGACCAGGTGCCGCGCATGGTTCATCGCGAGGCTCGCCACCTTGTCGCCCTTCTTGAGGCCGAGCGCGAGCAGCGCCTGGCTCATCTTGCGCGCGTCGCGATGGATGCCCGCCCAATCGGTCCGGGTTTCGCTGCCGTCGGCCCAGCGGGTGACGATCTCGCGGTCGGGCGCTTCGCGGGCCGCGTGATCGATCACGTGCCCAATGCGCATGGTCCAGTCCTGCATCGCGCCAAGCGACATACTCTCTCCTCTCACCTGTATCGGGCCAAATGCCTCAGGCGACGAGGCGCAAGTTTGCCTTCCCTCGTCGCGCGGTCAGCTGCACCTTGGCAAGGCCGGGCACGCTTGCCAAGCGTTCGGCGAGTTCGCCGTCGATAGAAAAGCTACGCCCCAGTCGCATGACGGGCGGGGTCGCATCGCCGGTCAGCAGCGTGGCGATCGCCTCGTCGCCACCGGCACCATCCTCGCCGAGTTCGAGCGCGAGCTGGGTCAGTGCATCGACGCTGTCCACCTCGAGCGTCAGCAGCATGGCCATGGAGCCCTTCACCGCCTCCAGCGGCACCGCGCCGCGCACGGTGATCCGCGGCGGTTCGTCGGGGCTCGGGCTGTCGAGCTCGACATCGAGCTTCACGCAGGTCTGGTTTTCGGCCCATTCGAGGAATTTCTCGACCAGCCCCTCTTCGAAGCAGGCGGCGCTGAACTGGCCCGAGGCATCGGAAAAATCGGCGCGGATAAAGGGTTTGCCGCGCTTGGTGGTGCCCTTGCTCGCGCCT
>JBFOLW010000234.1:0-20828 GCA_040830305.1 Erythrobacter sp. | reverse complement strand
GATCGCAACGGCGATTGTTGCGGGGCGGCGGAGGTTTGCGAAAGCGCTCATGTCGGTCCTTGGTATCCTGCAGGTTTCATGGCTCTATAATGCCTGCGGGCAACGGGGCAAGGCATAGGGTCGATGCGTCCAGCACTGAGGAGCCCGACGGTGAATGCGGCCTTAATCGGACCTGCGAACCGTACTGCCGCCGCCGTGGCTTGTGGAAACTCGGCAACACTTTCGGCGCAATTGCCGGTTAGCCTGTGGAAAAGCTGGTCATGGCGCCGGGCGGTGTTAGTCTGAATGCCAGATCGAAGGACTCACCTGCCCAGCCGGCAGGAGTCAGGAACCGTTCAGTGGCTTTCTGGCTTAAGAGTATGAGAAGACATTGGGAGCCGGTTCGCAGTGGCACATTCGGTAAAAGGTCAGGGCAGGGCGCGGTTCGCACCCGCGGCGCTGGCTGTTGCCGGGATGGCATTGGCGATTCCGGCAGCCGGCCTTGCGGTCGTACAGACCGGCGCGGCCGCCGAACTGCCCGAAACCATCTCGTATCTCCCGTTTACGCCCGCCAAGGTCGATCCGCAGCTTGCCGCGCGCGTTGCTGCCGTAATCGGCGAAGATGGCCTGCGCTTCACTCCTGCCAGCAAGCCGGCGTTGAGCAAGGATCGCAGCGTGACGGTCGCCGTCCGGGTGAACGATGCCACGGCCCGCGCGATCTCCGTCCGTAGTGCAGTCGATTCGGTCGGCACCGCCGACAGCAGTCGCGAACGCATCCTCGCGATCAGCCCGACCAGCTACAACCTCGGTGTGGCGCGCGGCTATCAGAGCTTCGCGCAGCCTGCCAAGCCGGTCAGCGTTTCGGTCGGCCTGCGCGACATGGGCATGCCCGATTTGTCGACCTTCGCCCCCGACACCGGCGACAAGCCCGAGAAGTCGAGCCGCTTCGGCTCGCGGCTCGCGCTCGAGCAGCAAGCCAACGCCGGACGCTCGCCGCGTACATTCGAAGGCTCGGGCAACCAGAGCGTCGATCTCAGTACCTCGTACCGCGTGGTCGGCAATCTCAACCTGACCGCAGGTGTTCGCTTGTCGAAGGACAGCAACCGGCTGGCTCCGCTGACCGACGGCGTCGAGGACGATCAGGCCGTCTACGTCGGCACCCGCGTCAGCTTCTAATCCCCATAACGAGAATACGCATGCGCCAGCGCCGCCCGCGGCGTTTTGGCATGGTACATCTCGGCTTCCTGCCCTAAACCCGTGACGACGCTACGGAATGCAGGGGAGAATCGAGTATGTCACGTGTTGCAATCGTTACCGGGGGCACGCGCGGGATCGGTCGCGCCATCTGCGAACGACTACGCGACGAGCGCGGATTTACTGTCGTGGCGAACTACGCCGGCAACGACGATGCAGCCAGGAAATTCACCGATGAGACCGGCATCGCGACGATCAAGTTCGACGTCGGCGATCACGAAGCGGTGCTGGCCGCCTGCAAGCAGGTAGAGCAGGAGCATGGTCCGATCGACGTGGTCGTCAACAATGCCGGGATCACCCGCGACGGCACCTTGCTTAAGATGAACTACGACGACTGGGATGCAGTGATGCGCACCAATCTCGGCGGCTGCTTCAATATGGCCAAGGCGACATTCGCCGGCATGAAGGAACGCGGCTGGGGCCGGATCATCAACATCGGTTCGATCAACGGCCAGGCGGGGCAATACGGCCAGGTCAACTACGCTGCGGCCAAGAGCGGGATTCACGGTTTCACCAAGGCGCTGGCACAGGAAGGCGCGCGCTTCGGAATTACGGTCAATGCCATCGCCCCCGGCTATATCGACACCGACATGGTCGCCGCCGTACCCGAGCCGGTTCTAGAAAAAATCATCGCCAAGATCCCGGTTGGCCGGCTCGGCAAGGCGAGCGAGATTGCTCGCGGTGTAAGCTTCCTTGCTTCCGAGCATGCCGCGTTCGTTACCGGATCGACGATGAGCATCAACGGCGGCCAACACATGTATTGAGGCATGGCGGGCTCCGCGCACCTCCCCGCTGGTGCCGCCGAGGATACGGGGTTGGCACGCTGACTGCCCGCCCGGGATACGTATCCTCGCATCGCACGTGTGCCGATTCACGCACTTCGTCGATTGAGGGGTTCTGTTTGCGGATACGCGCGTCTAGGAGCGCGCGCGATGCACATGCCACCCTACCACCCGCCGAAGAAGTACTCCGTCCGGATCGACGGACACCGCACGTCGATCAGCCTCGAGCCGCTGTTCTGGGACAAGCTCTGCACCGCGGCCGCGGTGCGCGGCCAGTCGATCAATGGACTGGTCGCCGAAATCGATGCCGAGCGGATCCGCGCTGCAACCCCGCCCGGCCTCGCGGGCGCTATCCGGATCTGGCTGGTGACTCACGAAAAGAGCGGCTGGATCGCACCAGCCGCCCTTTCGGACAGTCAGACCGTCTGATCAGTATTTCGCGGTGGCGTCGCTTGCCGGGTAGGTCTCGTCGAGCGCTTCGTCGGTTGCACTCATTGTGTCGCCCTTGGTAGCAGTCGCGCCCGCGCCCGCGTTGCGGAACTGGCCTTTGGGCTGCCCCTCGGCGAAGGCGACGCCGTTCCTGTCGATACGGTTCTTCTCGTAATAGCGATAGCCGGCATAGCCGAGACCGCCGAGTAGAAGCATCTTGAATAGCATATACGGACTCCTTTCTTGGCGACCCAACGAATGGGTCGCCGGAAAGGTCCGCAAATTGCCGTGTCAGTCGTCCCCCACGCGCTCGATATCGGCGCCGACCAGCTGCAACTTTTCCTCAAGCCGCTCGTAGCCGCGATCGAGGTGGTAAAGGCGGCGCACGGTCGTCTCGCCTTCTGCCGCAAGACCCGCGATCACAAGGCTCATCGAGGCGCGCAGATCGGTCGCCATGACTTCTGCGCCGGTCAGCTCGACCGGGCCGCGCACGATCGCGGTGCGGCCTTCGGTTTCGATGTCCGCTCCCATTCTCGCAAGTTCGGGGACATGCATGAAGCGGTTCTCGAAGATGGTCTCCTTGAGGACGCTGGTGCCTTCGGCGCGGGTGAGCAGGCTCATCAGCTGCGCCTGCATGTCGGTGGCAAGCCCCGGGAACGGCGCCGTGGTGAGGTTGTGCGCCTTGAGCGCCCCGTTCGCGCGGACATCGACCCCTTTCTTGTCGCTTTCGATCTCGACCCCGATGTTGCGCAGTGCGTGAATGGTCGAACCCATGTCGTGCGCATCTGCGCCTTCGAGCCGGACCTCGCCGCCGGTAATCGCCGCAGCACAGGCGTAGGAGCCTGCCTCGATCCGGTCGGGCATCACACGATAGGTCGCACCGTGGAGCTTCTTAACCCCGTGGATCGTCAGTTCGGAGCTGCCGATACCTTCGATCTCGGCGCCCATCGCGCTCAATAGATTGCACAGGTCGACAATCTCGGGTTCGCGCGCGGCATTGATCAGCGTGCTGGTTCCGTTGCACAGCACTGCGGCCATCAGCGCATTCTCGGTTGCGCCGACCGAGACGACCGGGAAGTCGAACTCGCCGCCGGGAAGGCCGCCGTCGGGAGCACTAGCCTTCACATAACCCTGCGCCAGCTCGATATGGGCGCCGAAAGCCTCGAGCGCCTTGAGGTGAAGATCGATCGGACGGTTGCCGATCGCGCAACCGCCGGGAAGCGATACGGTCGCCTCGCCCATTCGCGCAAGCATCGGCCCGAGTACGAGGATTGAGGCCCGCATCTTGCGAACGAGATCGTAAGGGGCGACCGTGTTGGTCAGCCGAGTCGCTTCGAGCGTCACCACGCGTCCGAAATCCTCGGGACGTTGCCCCTGGATCGTATGCGCGACACCGAATTGCCCCATCAAGTGCTGGAAGCCGTCGATATCGGCGAGGCGCGGCAAATTTCGCAGAGTAAGCGGCTCTTCGGTCAACAGCGCACAGGGGATGAGGGTGAGCGCGGCATTCTTCGCGCCGGAAATGGGAATGGTCCCCGAAAGGCGGTTGCCGCCACGAATGATCAATTTGTCCATGGAAGTGTGCTTTACCCTCACGCGCCATGCTGGCAAGCGTCACGACATGGTCGGGACGCGGAACACAGGCGCCTATATCCAATTGTTACTACGCGGCCCGGCAGCAGGAAGGTACGAGAGCATAGATGACTGCGCATAAACCGATCAAGAAGGCCGTCTTTCCAGTCGCCGGGCTCGGTACGCGGTTCCTGCCCGCCACCAAGGCGATCCCGAAGGAACTGCTGCCGATCGTCGACCGCCCGCTGATCCAGTATGCAGTCGACGAAGCCCGCGAGGCCGGGATCGAGCAGATAATCTTCGTCACTGGGCGCGGCAAAACCGCGATCGTCGAACATTTCGACATGGCTTTCGAGCTCGAAACCACGATGGCGGAACGGGGCAAGGGCCTCGACGTGCTCGAACCGACCCGCGCGACACCCGGCGACATCATAACCGTGCGCCAGCAAGTCCCGCTCGGCCTTGGCCACGCGATCTGGTGCGCCCGTGCGATCGTAGGCGACGAACCTTTCGCGATCCTGCTTCCCGACGAACTCATGGTCGAGCCCAAGGGCGGCGGGATCGGCTGCATGAAACAGATGGTCGAAGCCTATAACGATGTCGGCGGCAACCTGATCTCGGTTCTGGAGGTCCCGCGTGATGAGGTTTCCAGCTACGGCGTGATCGCGCCCGGCGCGGTCAGAAACGAGACATTGACCGAAGTGGCCGGCCTTGTCGAAAAACCTCCGGTCTCGGAGGCGCCGTCGAACAAGATTATTTCGGGCCGCTACATCCTCCAGCCCGAGGTCATGCGCGTGCTGGAAGACCAAGAGAAAGGTGCCGGAGGCGAAATCCAGCTAACCGACGCGATGGCTCGGATGATCGGCAACCAGCCCTTCCACGCAGTGACGTACCCCGGGCGACGATTCGACTGCGGCAGCAAGACCGGCTTTGTCGAAGCCACGGTGGCGCTGGCGCTCGAACGCGAAGACATGGGCGCCGAGGTGCGCGCAGTGATCGAACGGCTGCTGAAGGGCTGAACGACCGCAGTAACTTTTGGGCGGCCTTCGTCGAACCGGTGGCAGGGAGCATCATAGCTTTCCTGAGAACACTGGGAGACGAGAAATGAATTTCGCAAGACATGCAGCCGTGGCCGGGGCCGCGGCGGTACTGGCCGCCTGCGGCGGGGCCGCCGATGATAGCGCCGCCGATGGCGCCACCACAGCGCAGGGCGCGCCGGCAGACCCCGAGCTGGTCGCCGCGGCCGAGCAAGGCGAGATGGAAAAATGCTACGGCGTCGCCAAGGCGGGCGAGAACGATTGCGCCGCGGGCCCCGGCACCAGCTGCGCCGGCACATCGACGGTCGACTGGCAGGGCAATGCCTGGAAATATGTCGAAGCGGGCGACTGCGTCCCGATGGGTGGCTCGCTGACCGCGGTCGACGATAACGACCCGCCGGTTCCGGCCTGACCCAAACAAGGAAAGGGGGGCACCGATGGCGCCCCCCTCACTATGAATTCGCCGGACGCTAACCAGCCAGCGCTTCGTCCTGATCGGCTATCTTATCTGCGCCGCCGGTCGCTTCGGCTTCCTCGACCTGCTCGGCTATCTCGTCGAGCACATCGGCCAGCCGCGGCGCGGACCCGTTGGCAGCGGCCGGCCCCTTGACCAGGTTGTCGAGCGACGACCCGTCGAGCCCCAGTTCCTTCATCAAGCCGTCGAGCACGGGAGCCTGCGCGCGATAGGCGAGCGCAGCGCTCAATGCATCGTTCGCGAGATTGCCCGAGCCGTTTCCGGTTGCGGGAGCCGCACCTTTTCCGCCACCGTTGGTAAGCCCGTCGACCTGCACGATCTTGATCGAGTCGATCGCCTCCATCGGCTTGGCGCTTTCGCGGATGACCTCGGGCAGGACCTTTAGCAGCGCCATCTTGGTCTGCAGGCTGATCTGGTCCGAGGACAGGATATTGGCCGCCTCGTTGATCGCTCGCTGACCGGCAGCCTCCACTTCGAAGCGGACACGCGCGGCTTCGGCACGCAGCTTCTCGGCTTCGGCCTCGCCTTCCGCCTCGCGGCGCGCGGCCTCGGCTCGATTCGATGCAGCGTCCTTCTCGGCTTCGGCATCGACGCGAATCTTGATCGC
Organism: Erythrobacter sp.; assembly: GCA_040830305.1. Lineage (GTDB taxonomy): Bacteria > Pseudomonadota > Alphaproteobacteria > Sphingomonadales > Sphingomonadaceae > Qipengyuania. Next base: position 14,693 of record JBFOLW010000234.1, on the reverse strand, counting down.
ATCGCGCTCTGCCTGTTTCGACGCCTCGATCAGCTCGATGCGTTTCTGACGTTCGGCGATCTCGGTCTCGCGGCTGGTCGAAACCTGCTCCTCGGCGGCAACCGCTTTCGCGCGCGCCTCGTCGGCCTCGGCCTTGGCCTGGCTTTCTTCGCGGCTCTTGTTCTGGACCGCGATCTGCTGCTCCTGCCGCGCGATTTCGAGCGCGCGCTGCTGGTCGATGCGTGCTTCCTCGACAAGGCGGTCGGCCTCGATCTGCTGCGCGTCGACCTGCTTTTTCGCTTCGATGCGGGCGGCATCGGCCTCGCGGCTGCGCTCGGCCTGTTCGCGGGCGATCTCCGAACTTTGCGCAGCGCGACGGATTTCCACCTCGCGCTCCTGCTGGAGCCGGGCGTATTCCTTGTCGCGCCCGATTTCGAAGCTGCGGGCATCGGCCTCGAGGTTCTTCGTTTCCATCTGCACGCGGGTGTCCTGCTCGATATCATTGCGCAGTTTCTTGCGCGCCTCGATCTGCTCGGTCAGCTTGGTGAGACCTTCGGCGTCGAAGGCGTTGTTGGCGTTGAAGTGCTCGATGCTGGTCTGGTCGAGACCGGTCAGCGAGACCGATTCAAGCTCCAGGCCGTTCATAGCGAGGTCGTTCGAGGAGACTTGCTGCACCTTCTGGACGAAGTCGGCACGCTGTTCGTGCAGTTCGTTCATGGTCATGCCGGCAGCAACCGAGCGCAGCGCGTCGACGAACTTGCCCTCAACGAGGTCCTTGAGCATTTCCGGCTGCATGGTGCGCTGGCCGAGCGTCTGCGCGGCCATGGCGATGGCCTCGGCGTCGGGCTTCACACGAACATAAAATTCGGCCTTCACGTCGATCCGCAGGCGGTCGAGCGTGATAAGCGCCTCGCCGTCGCGGCGCACGACGCTGAGCACCAGCGTGTTCATGTTGACCGGCATGGTTTCGTGGAAGATCGGGAAGACGAGCGCGCCGCCGTTCATGATGACCTTCTCGCCACCGAACCCTGTCCGGACGAAGGCGATTTCCTTGGTCGCGCGGCGATAGAGCTTGGTGATGAAGATAAGGATCGCGAATATCGCGACCACGGTACCGACAATGCCGACCATTCCGGCGTCTAAGAGGTTTTCCATTTCTTCTCCTTGTTGTGAATAGTGTTGACCGGCGATGCGCGCGTCTCCCCGAGCCTCAGCTCATCGGGGACAGCTTGCGCTCCGCCAGCGGCACGGCGAAAAAGGTCTGCCCCTCGCGCCGAACCAGTAGAACTTCATCGCCTTCGAGCATCTCGCTCGCATCCTCGTGCGGCTCGACCATGACGTGATGCGCCTGGCCGTGAAGGTCGTAGACCTTGGTGCGCGCAGGCGATCCTTTTGCCGCACGCCCGGTGGTCACCGTGCCACGCTTGCCGACGAGGCTGTCTAGCCCGACCGCGCTCGTCTCGTCCTTCGGCATGATGGCGCCAATGGGCCGCGCAAGCATGGCGGTCACGGGGATGCTGGCCCCGCCCGCGATCACCGCGGCGAGCCAGACGTAAAGCGGCGAACCGGTGAGGTCGGCCGCCAGCGCCTGGATGCTCATGCCGATCGTCGCAAAGGACAGCAGGAAAGCGATCAGCCACACGAACAGCGGCACCCGGCCCAAGCCGAGCAGCGAGGTGATCGCCCCGCCGATGCCCGTGGCTGTCGGATCGCCGAGGTCGGCCTCTACATCGATGTCCGCATCGACATCGAAGTCGCCGATGCCGATCACCTGCAACAGCGCAAGTATCAGCATGACCGCGAGTGCGCCTGCGAAAGGCATGTTGTGCGGTTCGAATAGTGTCATCGCCCCTCCCTTCTTCATGTTCTTAGGGCGAAAGAGTCCGCCTCCCGACTAACGCCGAAAAGTTTTCATCAATCGTCTTTTTTCCATGCCCGAGATGTAGCAAATCGGGGGGCGAATCGACAGGAATATGCGACGAAACGAGTTCGATTTTCCCCGTAATCGCGGGGGTTTGGCGCCTTGCCCTCGGTAAAACCCTAAGCGGCAGTAAAACGCAGCGGCAGCGTCTTGAGCCCGCCGACGAAGGTCGATTTCGAGCGGGCGGGTTCGCCGGCCAGTTCGACGCTTTCGATCCGGTCGAGCAGCACTTCGAACAGGATACGCATTTCGAGGCGGGCGAGGTGCAGGCCGAGGCACTGATGGGCGCCTGCTCCGAAGGCGAGATGGCGGTTGGGGCTGCGTGCGGCATCGAAGCTGCGCGGATTGTCGAAATGGGCCGGGTCGTGGTTGGCCGCGACATAGTTCATCATCAGCCAGTCGCCCTTGGCGATAGCCTGCCCGCCGACCTCGGTGTCCTTTGCCGCCGTGCGCATGAAATGCTGCACCGGGGTGGTCCACCGGATTGCTTCCTCGACAATGCCGGGCAGCAAAGACCGGTCGGCCCGCACCCGTGCCCATTGCTCGGGGTCCTGCGCCAGAGCGAGCATCGCGCCTGCGGTGCTGGCGCTGGTGGTATCGTGCCCGGCCGCGGCGACGATGATGTAATAGCCCATCATGTCGCGATCGTTCAGCGGCTCGCCATCGACCATGGCATTGGCGATGGTGCTGGCGACATCGCCGGTCGGCTCGGCGCGCTTTTCGGCTGTCAGCTTGGCGAAATAGGCTTCGAAATCCTTGACCGCCCCGGCCACGATCTGCGTGATCGCCTCGGGCGACAAGTCCTTCATGCCCGACTGGTTGAGATCCTCGTCGCTGCCGCCGAACATTTGCTGGGTGAGCATCAGCATGCGCGGCTCGTCTTCCTCGGGTACGCCGAGGATCTGCATTACGACATGCAACGGATAGGGCGCCGAGACGAGCTTGCAGAAGTCCATTTCGGGTCCGGCATCCACCATCCGCTGGACCGCCGCCTGCGCGATGGCGCCAATCTCGTCCTCGATGCCACGCAGGTTCTTGGGCATGAACCATTCCTGCGTCAGCTTGCGATACTTCATGTGGATCGGCGCGTCGAAGGTGACCAGGCTGGCGACCATATGCTCGCTGCCGCCGCTGAACTGCTTGGCGAATTCGAGCCCTTCGGTCAGGCTGAAGACCACCGAATGCGGGTTGTTGAGGAAGGTCGCATTGTCCTTAGACATCCGCATCACGTCGTCATAGCGCGTGATCAGCCAGAAAGGCGGATGGACCAGCGTGTCGTCGGGCTCGACCCAGGCGACGGGGGTCTCCTCGCGCAGCCGGTCGAATGTGTCGAGGATGCCGTCCCATTGGGCATAGCTGTCGGGATCGATCACCGCGCGCGCGGTAACGGGGTCGAGCCGGGGGCGGTCCTGCGTGGCCATCACGCCTGCTCCGTCTGCTGCTCGGCCTTGCGCTGGTATTCGTCGCGCAGTTCGCGCTTGTAGAGCTTTCCATTGGCCTCGCGCGGCAATTGCGGCCGAAAATCGAACAGCTTGGGCATCTTGATCTTGGCAAGATTGGGGGCGAGGAAATCGCGCAGCTCGGCCTCGAGCGCTTCGTCGGCCTCGGCCATGTCCACCGGCTGGACCACGGCGACGACCTGCTCGCCGAAATCGGGACAGGGCGCGCCGATTACCGCGGCATCCATCACCTTGTCATGCGTCACCAGCAGGTTCTCGATCTCTTGCGGGTAGATGTTCACCCCGCCCGAGATGATCATGTGGCTCTTGCGGTCGGTGAGGTAGAGATAGCCGTCCGCGTCGACATGGCCGATATCGCCCAGCGTCATCCACCCTTTGGGATGCATCGCCTCGCGCGTCTTTTCCGGGTCGTTGTGATAGGTCGGGATATTCTCGTTCTCAAAGAACAGCAGCCCGTCCTGGCCCGCAGGGACCTCTACGCCATCGGGTCCGCAGACATGCAGTGTGCCATGGATCGCGCGGCCGACGCTGCCGGGATGATCGAGCCAGTCCTCGGCCTTGATCAGCGTCATGCCGATGCCTTCCGAACCGGCATAATATTCGTTGATGATCGGGCCCCACCATTCGATCATCTCGCGCTTGATCGGCACCGGACAGGGCGCCGCGGCGTGGAGCGCGCGCTGGTGGCTCGACAGGTCGTATCTGGTCCGGACTTCGGGATCGAGTTTGAGCATGCGGACGAAATGCGTCGGCACCCACTGGCTGTCGGTAACCTTGTATTTCTCGATCGTCTCCAGCGCATGCTCGGGATCGAACTTCTCCATCACTACGATAGTGCCGCCCAGCCGCTGCGCGGTGGTGCCCCAGCCAAGTGGGGCTGCGTGATAGAGCGGCGCGGGCGAAAGATAGACCATGCTGCCATCAGCGGGCATGCCCGCCCCCATGATCGCCAATGCGACAAGCGGGTTGGTGGCAAGGATATCGTCGTCTTCTGGCGGTGCGGGTTTGACGCCTTTGGGCCGGCCTGTCGTGCCGCTCGAATAGAGCATGTATTGCCCCGGCGCCTGATCGGCGATCGGCTCGGCAGGCTGGGCCGCGAGTACCGCCTCATAATCCTCCTCCCCCTCGCCGCCCACGATAAGAAGCGGCAACTCGGCGCATTCGCTCCGGATACCCTCGATGACATCGGCGAATTTGGTTGTCGTGAGCAGGAATTTCGCACCGGCATCCTTGAGGATGTAGCAAATCTCGGGCGCCGTCAGCCGGGTCGAGATCGGCACCATCATAGTGCCGGCGCGCTGCGACCCCCAAACCACCTGCAGGTAATGCGCGTTATTCTCCATCAGCACCGCGAAATGATCGCCGCGCCCCAGCCCGTGCGCGCGCAGGAGCTGCGCGAAGCGGTTCGCGTAGGCGTCCATTTCGCCGAAGGTTACGGTCTCGCCGCTGCCGGCCATGATGATCGCCGGGTGATCGGGGCGCGTCTGCGCATGGGTGATGGGGTGCATCGGTCTGTCTCTCTCCTCTCCGGCGATCCGTCATGCGTGCGGACTCGTCCGGTTTCGCAAAGAAACCTACCTAACCCACTCCTGCGGGCAAGAAAAAAGGCGGCGGGATCGCTCCCGCCGCCATTTATGCAAAGCCTCGAGGGCCGATCGGCTCAGTTTTCGTCGCCGTCACCCTGGCCGCCCTGGCCGGTTGCGAGGGCGAATGCCCGCTGCGCTTCGGATTCGACCATGTAGGGGACCGGGTTCACGGCCTTGCCGTCGATGCGGACTTCGTAATGAAGATGCGGCCCGGTCGAACGGCCGGTCGAACCGACGTAGCCGATGATGTCGCCCTTCTTCACGCGGGTGCCGGCTTCAACCGTGATGCGCGACATGTGCGCGAAGCGGGTCTGCAGATTGGCGCCGTGCTCGATCGAAACATACTTGCCGTAGCTCGAGAACCACTCCGCCTTGCTCACGTAGCCGTCGGCCGTGGCGTAGATCGGGGTGCCGGTCGGCGCGGCGAGATCGACGCCATTATGCGCACGGCGGCCGCCCAGCACCGGGTGCGTGCGCATGCCGTAGTCGCTGGTAAGCACGGTGTTATCGAGCGGCATGCGCGATGGCACCGAAACCCGGGCTGCGGCCGGGGTCGAGCGATCAAGCTTGTCCCACTGCGCGAACAGCTGCTGGAACTGCGCGTCGTCACCGCCCTGGCCGGGCTGGGCGACCTTGCTCATGTCGATCGCGCCGACAGCGGCAGCGGCATTGGTTTCCTGCGCCTGCACCGGGGAGGCGGCAACGGCGAAACCAGCCAGAACTGTGAGAGCAAGCGAAGTGCGCTTGGTGATCATGCTAACCCGTCCATCCGGCGCTTTTCCGCGCCTTTTCGATCCGTGGCGGTGCGGCTTCCCGTGCCGCTCGCGCCGTTTTCTTTCACTGCCGGAACCCCCCGGCGTCTCGTGAGTTTGGGTTAGCGGCGAAAATCTTAATCAAGCAATAGGCATATAATAGTCTCGCGGCAGACCGCCTGCGAAACGCGCCGAGTCGTTGAACGGCCCTTTCAGCCCACCGGAAAAGAAGGTTTTCACGAGATTTTGCCACGATTCCCGTGGGTTTTCGCCGCGCACCTCGCAGATCGCGCGAAAGTGCTTTGAGCCCGTCCCCACGTGCCGAATTTCGTCGTCAAGGATTCGTTCTAGAATTTTCGCCCCGTTTTCATCGCCTTGCGCGCGCACGCGTTCGAGGGTGGCGGGCGTGACATCGAGCCCACGCGCTTCGAGCACCATGGGAACGATTGCGAGGCGGGCGGCGACGTCATTCGCGGTATCCTTCGCGGCGCTTCACAGCCCGTCGTGCGCAGGCAACGCCCCATAGCTGCTGCCAAGCGAATCGAGTTTGCGGGCCAGCAGTGCGAAATGCATCGCCTCGTCGGCGGCTACCGACAGAAAATCGGCCACGAAGGCTTCACCCATCGATTCGCCGAACCGCCCGGCCATGTCGAGCGCGAGGTCGATCGCGACAAATTCGATATGCGCGAGCGCATGCCACAGCGCGATCTTGTTGCGTGCAGAACCCATCTTCCCGCGCTTGGGCATTCGATTGGGCGGAAGCAGCTCGAGCCCCTCCGGCCAAGCGGGACGATCGGGCATCGCCATGTCGAATAAAGGATCGAGCCGGCCGAGGCGCCAGTCGCGCGCCACCTTCCGCGCGGCGAAGACCTTGGCGGTCGGCTCACCGGTCAGCAGCGCGTCGCGGATCGCAGCCGACACCGAGCGGCGCGACGTCGTCATGCGGCGCGCGCGGCCTCCAGGACTTCCTCGGCGTGGCCCTTGACCTTCACCTTGGGCCAGACTCGCAGGATGGTTCCGTCTTCGGCGAGCAGGTAGGTCGTGCGGACCATGCCCATGAAGGTCTTCCCATACATCTTCTTCTCGGCCCAGACCCCCAGCTCGTCCGACAGCCCACCCTCTTCGGCATCGGTTGCAAGATCGACCGTCAGGCCGTGCTTGGCGATGAAGTTCTGGTGCTTCCTCGCCGAATCCTTGCTGACGCCAAGCAGGTAGGTGCCCGCCGCTTCGAACTCGGCATTGAACGCGGTGAAGTCTTTCGCTTCGGTAGTGCAGCCGGGCGTATTGTCCTTGGGGTAGAAGAAGATCACCGCCTTCTTCCCTGCAAGGTCCGCCCTTGTCACCGTACCGCCATCGGGCGTTTCCATCGAAAAATCGGGAAAGGCGTCGCCTGCGCCATAGCTCTTGCTCATCAATCCACCTCGAGGGTTTCGCCGAATAGGTCCTGCCACGCCGCCGCGACGTCGTTACGCGCATCGCGCAACCGCTCGACCAGGCATGCATAGTCCGCACAACCGCTCTGCCGCGCCAGCAGCGATGCCGCCGCCGGATTGGGCCGATCAAGGTCGGGCGCCAGGAGCCGCGTACCGACGAGCAGGCGGGTCATCAAGCCATAGGCCGCGACCAGTGAAGGCGGCAGGAGCCCCGCTTCGACCAGCACTTCGATCGCGCATCCGAGATCGGGGGTCAGCGCGCTGCGATGGCGCAGCTGCAAATAGTGGACGAGGAACTCGATATCCACGAGTCCGCCGCGCAGCAGCTTGGCATCGAGCGGGCCCTTGGCGGGCTTATAAGTTGCCATCTCGCCGCGCATCGCAAGCAGATCGGCCTGCAGTTTCTCGGGATCACGCTCGCGGCGAAGGATCGACGTCACGATGTCGCCGACCTCCTTGCGTGCCGCCGCACTGCCGACCAGCGCGCGCGCGCGGGTCAGGGCCATATGCTCCCACGTCCAGGCATCTTCGCGCTGGTAGCGCGCGAAGCTTTCGGTGCTCACTGCCAGCGGGCCCTGGTTGCCCTGCGGGCGCAAGCGCGTGTCGACCTCGTAAAGCGCGCCTTGCGCGGTGGAAACGCTCAGCGCCGCGGTCACTCGCTGCGCCAGCCGGTTGAAATAGAGCGTGGCGCCAAGCGGGCGGTCGCCATCGGATTCGCCTTCATGCGTCCCGGTAAAGAGATAGATGATGTCGAGGTCCGAGGCGTGGGTGAGCACGCCGCCACCCAGGCGGCCGAGTCCGAGGACTACCAGTTCGCTCCCGGCAATGCGGCCGTGCTTGGCAGCGAACTCCTCTTCCGCCGCATCCACCGCGACGCGTATCGCGGCCTCGGCGGTTCGCGACAGGCCGGCAGCAATTTCCAGCGGGTCATGCGCCGCCTCGATCAGCTGGACGCCAAGCGCGAACCGTGTCTCGCCGGTGACCACGCGGAGCCGATCGAGCCGCATCTCATAGTCGTCGCCGCGTTCGCGACGGCCCATCTTGGCAGCCAGGGCTTCCACGCTGCCGGGCAAGTCGAGCGCAGTCCGATCGATCAGCGCATCGAGCATTTCGGGTCGCCGTGACAATTCGTCGGCCATGGGTGGGGCGAGCGTTAGGCAATCGGCAATGAGCGCGAAAAGGCCGGGCCGCGCCTCCAGCAACCGGAACAGGTTGATGGCACTCGGAAGACGCGAAATCAGGCTTTCCCAGCGGACCACCGCCGCATCGGGATCGGGCGAAGCAGCAATCGAGACCAGCAGGTCGGGCCGGATTGCCTCGAAAGCACTGAGCGCCGCGGTACTGCGCAGTGCCTGATACCGGCCCGCGATCCAGCCTGAAACGCGATCGGCAAGTTCAGGACGAATGGCTGGCGCTTCTCCCGAATCCCCAAGGACATGCGGCGCAGTCTCGGGCACCGAAATACGGTCTTCGTCCAGCAATGCATCGAAGCGTTCGGCGACCGGCCGGGCGAGTTCGCGGACATGCGCGAGCAGCGCCGAACCGTCGGGGAGTCCGTGCAGCCGCGCGACCGTGTCGAGCGCTTCGCCCGAGGGGAGCGAATGGGTCTGCTTGTCGCCGACCATTTGCAGCCGGTGCTCGATCGTGCGCAGACCGTCGTAGCTCTCGCCGAGCGCAATCGCATCCTCGTGCGCAATCCGCCCCGTCTCCGCCAAAGCGTCAAGTGCGGCGCGCGTGCCGCGTGCGCGCAACGACGGATCGCGGCCGCCGTGGATCAGCTGGTGTGTCTGCGCGAAGAACTCGATCTCGCGAATCCCGCCGCGCCCCAGCTTGAGATTGTAGCCGGGCTCGGGAACGCTGGGCCCGCGCTGCTCGTCGCGGATGCGGTGGGTCAGGCGGCGCACCTCGTCGATTGCCCCGAAATCGAGGCTACGCCGCCACACGAAGGGACGGATGTGGTCGAGGAAGGCCTCCCCGGCAGCAATGTCGCCCGCGCAAGCCCGCGCCCTGATGAACGCCGCACGTTCCCAGGCCAGGGCCGAGCTTTCGTAATGCGTGATCGCAGCATTGAGCGGGATCGCCAGCGGACTGACCTCCGAAGCGGGGCGCAGCCGCAAGTCGACCCGGAAGACATAGCCCTCGCTGGTAACTTCGGAGAGCAACCGCACGACCTCGCGCGCGTAGCGTTGCGCCGCCTCGCCCGGCTCATCGCGCTCGCGTCGCGGGAGCCGCGCGGGATCGTAAAGCAGGATCGGGTCGATGTCGGAGGAGTAGTTGAGTTCGCCTGCGCCATGCTTGCCCAGCGCAAGGCCGATCATGCCGCTGGGCTCGGCATCGGGCACGCGGCGCGCGATCGCCGCCGCGATCGCCGCATGCAGCGCGCGATCTGCGAACGTCGACAGTTCGCGCATGACCTTCTCGAGATCGAATGCCCCCGCAAGGTCTCCGACAGCCAGAACCAGCGCAAGGCCCAGCCGCTCGCGTCGCAGGGCAGTTGCAGCATCATCGTCCGAAATCCGCTTCGCGGCGAGCAGCGCCTTTTCACCCTTACCCGCCTCGAGGAGTTCGGCGAGGTCGGGTCGCCTATCAAGCGCGCGCGCAAGAAACGGTGCGTGCTCGCGGGCCCGGGTCAAGGCTGAGGTCCAGTCGGCTGCCATCGCCTGCTCCCCTGCCGCTCCGCAGTCCCGTGCGCAAGCTTGCCCTTTGCCTGCCACCGCGCCTAGAAGCGCCCCGCAATCACATGGACACCAGAGAGGATGCCCCCGATGAAACGCTTTGCCCTTGCCGCCTGTTCGGCATTGTTGCTTACCGCCTGCCAGGATCTCGGCTCGGTCGGCACCGGAGCAGACGCGCTCGACCTGCCCGATGTCGCCGATGGCACAATCTCCGAAGAGACGATGAAGCGCGTAACCGAACGGCTGTCCTCGGACGAGTTCGAAGGCCGTGCGCCCGGCACCGTGGGCGAAGAGAAGACGGTCGCCTATCTGATCGAGGAATTCGAGAAAGCCGGCCTCCAGCCAGGTAATAACGGTAGCTGGGTGCAGGACGTCCCGCTGGTCGAGATAACCGGCAAGGAGTTTGCCCCGCTAACCATTTCCGGCGGCGAGGGGGGCGATATGCAGCTCGCCTATGCCAACGACTGGGTTGGCGTGACCTATCGCGAGGACGTCCAGACATCGCTCGAGGACAGCGAACTGGTGTTCGTCGGCTACGGCGTCAACGCCCCCGAGAAGGGGTGGAACGACTACGAAGGCCTCGACATGACGGGCAAGACTGCAGTCATCCTGGTCAATGATCCCGATTACGGCAGCGAGACGCTCGACGGCCCCTTCAACGGCAAGGCCATGACCTATTACGGGCGCTGGACCTACAAATTCGAGGAAGCCGGCCGCCAAGGCGCTGCGGCAGCGATCATCATCCATGACACCGAACCGGCCAGCTACGGCTGGAACGTGGTCGAATCGAGCTGGTCCGGCCCCCAGGCCTATGCCTCGCGCGGCGACAACCCGCCACCGATGACCAAGGTCAACGGCTGGGTACAGAAGGAAAAGGCACGCGAAATTCTCGCGGCCGCGGGCCAGGATCTCGACGAGTTGATGAGCGCCGCGCGGAGCAAGGATTTCGAGGCCGTCCCGCTCGGGCTCACTGCATCGACCAGCTTCCGCAACGACATCCGCACTTTCGCTTCGCAAAACGTCATCGCCATGCTTCCGGGCAGGGAGCGCGCCGATGAATATATCATGCACACCGCGCACTGGGACCATCTGGGTCGCTGCACCCCGGCCCCCGATGGCGATGACATCTGCAATGGCGCTGTCGACAACGCCACTGGCACCGCAGCGCTGGTCGCCCTGGGCGAGGCGCATGCCAAGGCCGGACCTGCCGCACGTACGCTCGTCTTCCTCGCCGTGACGGCGGAAGAATCGGGCCTGCTCGGCGCAGACTATTATGCCGCGAACCCGGTCTTCCCGCTCAACAAGACCGTCGGCGGGATCAACATGGATGCCTTCCTCATGGCTGGCGCCGCGAAGGACGTGACCGTGGTCGGCCCGGGCAAGTCGCAGCTCGACCTGTTTCTCGACAAGGCGTTGATGAACGATGACCGCGTCACCACGCCCAACCCCAATCCGGAAGCGGGCTACTACTATCGTTCGGACCACTTCGCCTTCGCAAAGCGCGGCGTGCCGATGCTTTATCTCGACGGCGGCGAAGACCTGATCGAGGGCGGCACCGAGGCCGGTGCCGCAGTGGCAACGGACTATCGAGACAACCGCTATCACGGGCCCAAGGATGAATACGATCCGAACTGGGACTGGTCGGGCGTGATGAGCGACCTGGCGCTGTTCTACCGCATCGGACGCATGCTGGCGGATTCGACCAGCTGGCCCAACTGGAACGAGGGCGACGAGTTCAAGGCAACACGCGACGAGAACTGCGCGGAGGATGGCGCGGGCTGCGCCCCCGCCTGACGCCCGCAACGGAGACCCGATCCATGGCGCTGATGATGCCGCCCGAATGGGCGCCGCAGGACTGGCTGTGGATCGGCTTCCCGCACGACGCCGAAGAATGGCCCGAAGTGCTCCCGCTGGCGCAGCAGGAGATCGCGGCCTTTGCGAATGCCGTAGCCGAAAGCGGGCAGGAGGTTCGCTTGCTGGTCCGCGACGCGGCCAGCGAGGCGCGCGCGCGGCAACTCGTGACAGGCAGCGTCACGCTGGAGCGCCGGACATATGGCGATATCTGGCTGCGCGATACCGGCCCGCTCGTGCTGTGCGATGGCGAGGGCAACCGCGCCGCGCGCCGTTTCGGCTTCAACGGCTGGGGCGGAAAGTACCTGATGGAGGGGGACCAGACCGTCGGAGCCGAGCTGGTCGAGGACGCAGGCCTGCCGCTGGAAGTCGCCGACTGGATCCTCGAGGGCGGAGCGATTGATGGGGACGGCACCGGCCTCGTCGTTACGACCGAGCAATGCCTGCTCAATCCCAACCGCAACCCGCAACTCTCGCGCGAGGAGATCGAGGAGCGGCTTAAACGCGACCTGGGGTTCGAGCGTGTGCTGTGGCTGGGCGACGGGCTGATCAATGACCACACCGATGGCCATGTCGACAATCTCGGACGTTTTATCGCAGCCAACACGCTGTGCCTTCCACGCGCGACCGGCAAGGACGATCCCAATGCCGCGATCTACGCGGACGCGAAACGACGCGCCGAGCAGGCGGGCGTGACGGTGCGGGAAATTCCCTCGCCCGGCCTCGTCACCAGTGGTGATCGTGTGGAACCTGCGAGCTACGCCAATTTCGCAATCACCAGCCATCTTGTCGTGGTGCCGACCTTCGGCAGCCCGCATGACGAAGATGGCGTGGCGGCAATCGCCGAACTGTTCCCGGATCGGGCCACGATCGGCCTCCCGGGGGCCGCCGTACTGGCCGGCGGCGGCGGCTTTCACTGCGCCAGCCAGCAAATGCCCTCGGCCGACTGGCGCGCTTAACGATTCGTTAGGGATTGCGGGCGAGAATGGGCGCATGGCCAAGGCTGTTGCTCTCGCTCGCACCCATGTCGCCCCGCTCCCGGTGGCCGATCTCGCGCGCGCGCTGATCGTCGGCAGTTGCGGCCTGGCGCTGGTCCTTGCCGGACCGGTGTTGCCGTTCTGACGGCAAAACCAATCCGACAATCCGTTACTTGAGGTCGGGCGGCGTGCCCGTGTCCTTCAGCATGGCGATCGCTTCGTCGAGACTCATTACTTTCTGGTGCTGTTCGCCCAGCGTGCGGACGGCCACGGTGCCTTCCTCGGCCTCGCGCTTGCCGATCACCAGCAGGTGCGGGACCTTGGCAAGGCTGTGCTCGCGCACCTTGTAGTTGATCTTCTCGTTCCGCAGATCGCTTTCGACGCGGATGCCCGCAGCCTCGAGCTTGGCGACCGCTTCCTTGGCATAGTCGTCGGCATCGGAAACGATGGTCGCAACCACCGCCTGCACCGGCGCAAGCCACACGGGCAGGCGCCCGGCAAAGTGTTCGATCAGAATGCCGATGAAGCGCTCGTAGGAACCGAAGATCGCGCGGTGGAGCATGACCGGGCGGTGCTTTTCGCCGTCCTCGCCGACATAGTTCGCATCGAGGCGTTCGGGCAGCACGCGGTCGCCCTGGATCGTGCCGACCTGCCAGGTGCGACCGATCGCATCGGTGAGATGCCATTCCAGCTTGGGCGCATAGAACGCGCCCTCGCCCGGCAGTTCCTCCCAGCCGTATTCCTCATTGTCCATGCCGGCTTCGCGGACCGCATCGCGCAGCTCCTGCTCGGCGCGGTCCCAGTCGGCATCGCTGCCCAAGCGTTTTTCCGGACGAAGCGCCAGCTTGATCTCATATTTGAAGCCGAAGTCCGAATAGACCTCATCCGCCAGCTTGCAGAACGCGCGCACTTCGTCGACGACCTGCTTTTCGGTGCAGAAGATATGCGCGTCGTCCTGCGTGAACTGGCGCACGCGCATCAGCCCGTGGAGCGCGCCGTGCGGTTCGTTGCGATGGCAGCAGCCCATCTCGCCGAGCCGGATCGGCAGGTCGCGATACGAGGTGATGCCCTGCTTGAAGACCAGCACGTGGGCGGGGCAGTTCATCGGCTTGATCGCCATCCAGTCGGCATCGTCGGCAACCTTGGGCGATGCGGCGGCGGCGCCGCTATCGTCCACTTCGGGCACGATATCGGGGACCGCGAACATGTTCTCGGCATATTTCCCCCAATGGCCCGACTGCGTCCACTGGCGCACGTCCATCAGCTGCGGCGTCTTGATCTCGCGGTAGCCCCCGCCATCCATCTTGCGGCGCATATAGGCTTCGAGCTCGCGCCAGATACGATACCCCTTGGGGTGCCAGAAGACGCTGCCATGCGCCTCTTCCTGCAGGTGGAACAGGTCCATCTCGCGGCCCAGCTTGCGGTGGTCGCGCTTGGCTGCCTCTTCCAGCCGGTGCAGGTGGGCATTGAGCTGTTTCTTGTTGAGCCAGCCGGTGCCGTAGATGCGCGTGAGCTGCGCGTTCTTCTGGTCACCGCGCCAATAGGCGCCCGCGACACGCATCAGCTTGAATGCCTGCGGATCGAGCTTGCCGGTGGAGGCGAGGTGCGGGCCGCGGCACATGTCGAGCCAGTCCTCGCCCGACCAGTAGACCGTCAGCTCCTCGTCTTCGGGCAGTTCCTTCGCCCATTCGGCCTTGAAGGTCTCGCCCTCGGCTTCCCACTTGTCGATCAGCTGCTGGCGGGTCCAGACTTCGCGCCTGAGCGGCTTGTCGGCCTTGATGATGCGACGCATTTCCTCCTCGATCGCGGGGAGGTCGTCCATGCTGAACGGCTCGCGACCTTCGGGCGCCTTCACATCGTAATAGAACCCGTCGTCGGTCGCCGGGCCGAAGGTGATCTGCGTGCCCGGGAACAGCGACTGGACCGCCTCTGCGAGGACGTGCGCGAAGTCGTGCCGGGCGAGTTCGAGCGCCTCTTCCTCGTCGCGGCTGGTTACCAGCGCAAGCTCGGCATCGCCCTCGAATGGCCGGTTGATGTCGCGCAGTTCGCCATCCACGCG
>JBFOLW010000233.1:0-2825 GCA_040830305.1 Erythrobacter sp. | reverse complement strand
GATGGCGCGCGCTGGATAGCCGGCGGGGGCGCCGCGCCTGCTGCTGCGCAGATTGGATCGCAACCGGTCGAGGTGCCGGCGGAGGTCTTCGTTCCTGACTTCGCGATTGCCGACCCCGATGTTCACGCGCGTCTGGTGCCCGACAGCTACAAGGCGAAAGTCGCCGAACTCGCCGCGCGCTTCGATCTCAGCCCGACGCTGATCGAGGCGCTGGTGTGGCAGGAAAGCCGCTGGCGCGCCGATGCGGTTTCTCCGGTCGGTGCGCGTGGGCTGGCCCAGCTTATGCCGGGCACCGCGCGCGACCTAGGCGTCGACCCGGACGATCCTTTCGCCAACCTCGAGGGCGGCGCACGCTACCTGCGCGAACAGCTCGACCGGTTTGATGGCGATCTTGAAATGGCGCTCGCGGCGTATAATGCCGGGCCAGGGCGCGTGATCCGCGCCGGCGGCATCCCGCACATCCGCGAAACACAGCATTACGTGGCAGCGATCATGGGTCGCCTGTCCGATCACTCACGGGAGTAAGTTACTTGAGTCGCACGATTTCCGTTCCGGCAGCCCTTGCCGCATTGTTGACCCCCAGCGCCGCCTTCGCGCAGGCCGACGATCCGGCAGGCTCGGGCCCGATCGTCGCCGCGCTCGGCTGGCTGCAGGGCACGCTGCTCGGCAATGTCGCGACCGCGGTTGCGGTCATGGCGGTGGCCGCGGTGGGTTTCATGATGCTGACCGGACGCCTCAACTGGCGCTTCGGCGCGACCGTTATCATCGGCGTCTTCATCCTATTCGGTGCCGCCTCGATCGTTGCCGGTATCCAGGGCGTGGCGGGAGGCTGACGTGACCGCGCTCGTCCGCCATCCCGTCCACAGAGCGCTCACCCGACCGCAGATGTTCGCGGGGGTGACATATAACTATTTCATCATCAACGGGATGGTGACGACCGAAGCATTCCTCATCACCGGCAGCTGGCTTGCGTTGCTGGTCTTCGCCGTGATGCACGGGATCGGCTATTTCGCCTGCCTGCGCGAACCGCGCGTGTTCGACCTGTGGATCACAAAGGTCAGCAAGTGCCCGCGGGTGGCGAACTACAAGCGCTGGGGGTGCAATTCCTATGCCGCGTAAGGAGAAATGGAAGGGCGCCGCCGCGTGGAGCGCTAAGGAAGCGCGCGCGGGCGATCGCCTGCCCTATCTGCGCCTGATCGACGAGAGCACGATGCTGCTGCGCGACGGCAGCGTGATGACCGCGATCCAAGTCCCGGGCCTGCTGTTCGAGACCGAGGACAGCGAGGCATTGAATGCGCATGCGGCAACGCGCGAGGTTGTGCTGCGCTCGACGCTCGATGCGCGCTTCGTGCTCTATCCCCACGTCATCCGACGCCGCGTGTCGGTTGAGCTGGACGCACAGTTCCCCGATCCGATCAGCCGCCATATCGACACCCGCTGGCGCGAACGGCTGGGCTCGGGCCAGCTGTTCGTCAACGACCAGTTCATTACGCTGATCCGCCGGCCCGCGCGTGGCAAGGCCGGTTTCGCCGAACGGGTTGCCAAGACAATCAGGCGCGGTGGCCGCGAACGCCTCGAAGCCGATCCCAAGGACCTGCGCAGCTTGCGCGCCGCCTCGCAGGGGCTCGTGGCGTCGCTGGCGGTTTACGGTGCGACCCCGCTCGGCGACTATGTCGGCCCGCAAGGCCATACCAATTCGGAAATGCTCGAGCTGCTTTCCGCGCTCTACAACGGCGAGATGCGGCCCGTGCGCAAACCGGCCGACGATGTCGATCTGGGGCACATGCTGCCCTATCGCCGCGTCAGCTTCGGTCTCGACGCGATCGAGATGCGCGGCTCCGGTTCGCCCGATTTCGGCGCGATATTGGGTCTTAAGGATTACCCCGAAGCGACCTCGCCGGGTCTGCTCGACAGCCTGCTGCGCCTTCCGTTCGAGATGGTGGTGTCGGAAAGCTATGCGCCGGCCGAGCGGCAGACCGCGCGCGAACGGATGGACCTCGCGATCCGCCGCCTGAAGAGCGCGGACGAGAAAGCCGCCGCCGAACGCGCCGACATGATGGCCGCGCGCGATGCGCTGGGCAATGGTGCGGTCGGCTTCGGCGACCATCACCTGACGGTCATGGTCAAGGAACGCGACCTCGGCCGTCTCGACGATGCCATGGCCGCCTGCGCCGCCGCACTCGCCGAAACCGGCGCGATCGCGGTGCGCGAGGACACCAATTGCGAGCCTGCCTTCTGGGGGCAGTTTCCGGGCAACGAAGGCTACCTCGTTCGCCGCGCGCTGATTTCCAGCGCCAATATGGCGAGCTTCGGCTCGCTCCACGGCTTCGCTCTGGGCCAGGCGCAGGAAAACCATTGGGGCGAGGCGGTGACGCTGCTGGAGACCACCAGCGCAACGCCCTTCTTCTTCAACTTCCACCATGGCGACCTCGGCAATTTCTCCGTCATCGGGCCTTCGGGATCGGGCAAGACCGTGGTGATGAACTTCCTTGCGGCGCAGGCACAGAAATTCAGCCCTCGCACGATCCTCTTCGACAAGGATCGCGGCGCGGAACTGTTCGTGCGCGGAATCGGCGGGCGCTATGACAGCATCCGCGCGGGCGAGCCGACCGGGTTCAACCCGCTCGCGCTGCCCGAAACGCCGGGCAACAAGGCGGTCCTGCGCGACTGGCTCGGCGTGCTGCTCCAGGCCGAGGGGGCCGAAGAAGAACAGACCATCGCGGGGTCGGGCGGTGCGGCCTATGCCCACGATGCCTCGCCGCGCCCCCTGCGCCATTTCAAGGAGCTGCTGTCGGGCAGCCGCCGTCCGCAGCCGGGCGACCTGG
>JBFOLW010000232.1:0-7186 GCA_040830305.1 Erythrobacter sp. | reverse complement strand
GCGCAGCGCCGGATCGAGCGGGGCACCCGTGTCGTTGCCGATCAGGTTGTTCTCGTAGCTGGTGTCCGAATAGGTGATGCCCATCGTCATGGTGACATCACGGATCGGGCTGAGCGAGGTTTCGAGTTCGAAGCCCTGGGCAACCACGCCGGGCGCGACACTGTCGATCGCGCAGGCACCGGTCGTCGCGCTGGCATCGCGATCGGCCCCACCGAGATCGGTGTCACACCCGTTGACGGTCTGCACCAGGAAAACCGAGCCATTGAAAGTGTTCAGCTGGAAGTTGCTGAATTCCTGACGGAACGCAGCGAGGCTGAACCCGAACTGGCGGCTCGAATACTTGACCCCGATTTCGTAGGCATCGACCGTTTCCGCGTCGAACTGAAGGTTCGCCGTGTTCAGGTTGTTCACGTCCAGGAACAGCGGGTTGGACAGGGCCGAGCGATCGAGATTGAAACCGCCGGCCTTGTAGCCCTTCGAATAGGAGCCATAGACCAGCCAGTCCGGATCGGGCTTCCAGCTCAGGATTGCCGTACCCGTGATCTCGTCCTCGTCGCGGGTGTCGGCAACCGACACACCGTTGAGTTCGGCGGTCGAGTTGCCCTGGCAGGACAGCGCGATGAGGCCGCCGGCGAGACCCGCGAGTGGCGTGGTCAGCAGGCCGCTGAGCAGGGCTCGGTTCTGCGGACAGAACACGTTGTCATTGGCGAATGTCGCTGAGAAATCCTTGGTTTCGTTCGTGTAACGAACGCCCAGCGTCAGATCGACCGTATCGGTGAGGTGGATGATGTTATGCGTGAAGACGGCGAAGTTGTCGCTCGTCTGATTGTACACATCACCCGTACCGCCGAGATCGCGAACCTGTGCGAGATTGTTGATCCCGGCAACGATCAGCGGCGTGGCCGGGCCAAACGCACCTGCGCCGCCATTGGCTGCCGTCAGTGCGGCGATATTGGCGCCGAAGCAATTGGTTGCCGACGGATTGGCCAGGGCGGGATTGATCGCCAGAGCGATACGGCAGTTTGCGAAGGTGCCGTATTGCGAACCGAACCGCAGGTTGTCGCGCGTCTCCAGCTTTTCGTTGGCGTAGTAGGCGCCTACCAGCCAGTCGAGCCGATCGTTGAAGGCGGTTCCGTTGAGGCGGAATTCCTGCGTGAAGGTCTTGAACTCGCGGGCGCCCGCATTGGGCCCCGGTGCACGATAGAGAATGTCGACCGTCGTGTAGTCGGTATCCGACGCCTGGTTGTTCGAATATTCGCGATAGCCGGTGATCGAGGTCAGCGTCACATCGCCGAACGACCAGTTGAGCTCACCGGAGATACCGTAATCCTCTGTCTCGCCCGCGTAGCTGCGCCCTGCGGTCGGATAGATGTTCCGGTTGAAGGTCGATTGCGCCAGCGCGAGCGGGTTCTGGCCGAGTCCGAGCAGGATCGGCACGATCGGGTTCGCAGTGCTCGTCAGGGCCGGGCCGCCGGCGGGGCGGGTAAACGAATTGAGCCCCGGGCTGACACGCGCCAGCGGCGCAGACGTCGGCTGGACGAAGGTTGCCGCACAGCAGGCTTCATCCTTCTTCGAATAGTCGCCGACCAGTCGGAATGTGATGTCTTCGGTCGGTTCGAACAGCAGCTGGGCACGGACCAGGTAGCGGTCGCGATCGTTGACGTCGGTGTTGTTGGTGACGTCGGTGTAGAAGCCGTCGCGCTTGAAGTAGACGCCGTCGATACGCGCCGCGACAGTTTCACCCAGCGGTGCGTTGATCCCGCCTTCGATCTTGATGGCATCGTAATTGCCATAGGTGAAGGCGCCGTAGCCGGAGAATTCGAACTCGGGCGGGGCGGTGTAGATGTTGATCAGGCCGGCGGAGGAGTTGCGCCCGCCCAACGTGCCCTGCGGACCACGCAGGATCTCGACGCGATCGATCGGGCCCAGTTCGGACAGTGCGTTACCCGAACGCGAACGATACACGCCGTCCACGAAGACCGCGACCGAGCTTTCGAGGCCGGGGTTGTCGCCAACGGTACCGATACCGCGGATACGCGCCGAACCGTTGGCCTCGTTGCCGGTCGAGGAAACAAGCAGGGAGGGGGCGACCTGGTTGAGGTCGCGAATGTCGGACACGCCCGATTTCTCGAGCAGTTCACCCGAAACCGCCGACACGGCGACCGGCACATCCGTCAACGCCTGCGCGCGGCCTTGCGCGGTCACGATGATGACATTACCGTCGTCGACATCGGCACCGGCTACCAGATCGGTTTCCTGGTCGTCTGCGGTTTGGTCCTGCGCCTGTGCTGCAGCTGGTGCAAAAGCCAACGCCCCCGCCAGTGCTCCAAGCGCGCAATGGTGACGTAGTCCGAATCTCTGCATGGGTTTCTCCTCTCCTCTTTGCCGCGCGCTGATGGCGCGTACCTTTGCATCAAATGTGAATGCGTAATGGCTATTTATGTCAAGGTGGAACGGGCAAACGCACGGTTTCAATCGTCGAATTGCGTACCGCTGTTCCGAAATTGCCGCACTTGGCGGGTCATCGATTAAATTTCCCACTCTCACCGGCGGTTGCGCGCAGGTAATTGCTGACCGGCAGGCCGTGCTTCTCAAGCCCGGCGATGACTGTGTCGAGGCCGATCGTATCGGCCCAGAACATCGGACCGCCGGTGTAGAGCGGCCAGCCGTAGCCGTTGATCCACACGACATCGATGTCGCTCGCACGCTGCGCCATGCCCTCCTCGAGGATCTTCGCGCCCTCGTTGACCATGGGATAGAGCAGGCGCTCGCGGATCTCGTGCTTCGATATTTCGCGCTGCTTCTTGCCTTCCTTCGCCGCGAAGTCGGCGATGATCTGCTTGACCTCGTCCGACGGCGTGCGGTTACGCGCCTCGTCGTAGTCGTAGAAGCCCTTGCCGTTCTTCTGGCCGAAGCGTTCGGCGGCGCACAGCGCCTCGCGGATGGTGGTCACCTTGGTCGGATCGCGGTGCCAGCCGATGTCGATCCCGGCGAGGTCGCCCATCTGGAACGGCCCCATCGGAAAGCCGAAATCGAGCAGCACGTCGTCGACCTCCCAGTAGTTGGCCCCCTCCATGATCAGCTCATTCGCCTGTTCCTGCCGCTTCGACAGCATGCGGTTGCCGATGAAGCCCGGGCATACGCCCGAAACCGCCGCAACCTTGACGATCTTTTTGGCCAATTTCATGACGGTCGCGAGAACGTCGTCGCGGGTCTTGTCGCCGCGAACCACCTCGAGCAGCTTCATGATATTGGCGGGCGAGAAGAAGTGCAGGCCCACGACGTAACCGGGGCGCTTGGTCGCGGTGGCGATCTCGTCGACGTCCAGATAGCTGGTATTCGAGGCGAGGATCGCGCCCTGCTTCACCACCGCATCGAGCTTGGCGAAGACCTCCTTCTTGACGTCCATGTTCTCGTAGACGGCCTCGATCACGAGGTCGCAATCGGCAAGGTCTTCGTAGGACAGGGTCGGGGTGAGGAGGCCCATGGCCTGCTCGACCTGCTCGGCGCTCATACGGCCCTTCTTGGCGGTATTCTCGTAATTCTTGCGCATCACGCCGGTGCCGCGGTCGAGCGCATCCTGCGCCATTTCGAGGATGGTCACGGGGATCCCGGCAGACAGGAAGTTCATCGCGATGCCGCCGCCCATGGTGCCCGCGCCGATCACACCGACCTTCTTGATCGGGATCAGCGGCGTGTCCCTGGGTACGTCATCGATCTTGTTCGCGGCGCGTTCGGCGAAGAAGTAATGCCGCATGGCGGCGCTCTGCGTGCCGGTCATGAGCTTCATGAACAGCTCGCGTTCCTTCTTCACGCCATCGGCATAGGACAGTTCGCCGGCGGCCTTCACGGCTTCGATCGCCGCATTGGGCGCGTCGAAGCCGCGGATGCGGCGCGCCTGGCTGGCGCGGAAACGGTCGAACAGGTCGGGGTCGCGCACACCGTCCTCGTTCGCCTTGCCTTCCGAGGCGCGCGGGACCGGCTGGCCGATCTTGGACTTGGCGAACGCGATCGCGTCCGCATCGAGACTGTCTTCGCCCACCAGCGCATCGACGAGGCCGATGGCTTGCGCCTTCTTGGCCGGGATGGGGTTGCCGCCAACGACAAGCGGGAGCGCTGCTTCGGCGCCGACCAGGCGCGGGAGCCGCTGCGTTCCCGCGGCGCCAGGGATCAGGCCAAGCTTGACCTCGGGCAGGCCCAGCTTCGCCGAAGGCACCGCGACGCGGTAATGGCAGGCCAAGGCTACCTCGCAACCGCCGCCGAGCGCGGTGCCGTGGATTGCGGCGACAACCGGCTTGTCGCTCGCCTCCATCGCGTCGAGCGTTTCGGGCAGGTTGGGCCCGACCGGCGGCTTGCCGAACTCGGTGATGTCGGCACCGGCAAAGAAGGTCTGCCCGTCGCAGCGGATGACCACCGCCTCGATATGTTCGTCGCCAAGCGCTTGCTCGATGGCGTCCTTCAGCCCGGCGCGCACGGCCTGGCCCAGCGCATTGACCGGCGGGTTGTCGGAAACGACGACAAGGACGTTGTCATGGCGTTCGGTGCGGATGGGCGAGGTCATCGGGGGTCTCCTCAGGCGTAGGTTTCGGAAAGGGCGGAATAGATCAGCGTCTTGAGCTGCCGCCGGATGGGGTAGGTCGACGAGGGGTAGACCTGCGTCATGAAAACACATGTGATCCGCTCTACCGGATCGACGAAGAAAGCGGTCGAATAGGCACCGCCCCAGTAGAACTCGCCGAGGCTCGATGGCATCAGCGTCTTCGCCGGATCGATCACCATCGCAAAGCCGAGGCCGAAGCCGGTTCCGGCGTTGTTGGCTTCGGAAAACAGGCTGCTCGACATCTCGGTGAGGTCGGCATTGTTCGGCAAGTGGTTGGTGCGCATCAGCCGCACGGTCTTGGGGCTGAGGATGCGCGCGACGTCCAGTTGGCCGCCGTTGAGCAGCATGGTCGCAAAGCGGTGATAGTCGGCAATCGTCCCGATCAGTCCGCCACCGCCGCTGTCGAAAGTGCCGGGCTGATTCAATTTGCTGGTCGCGCCCGCATTGATCATCCGCGGCGCCTGTCCGGGCCGATAGGCATAGGCATCGACCAGCCGCTCGCTCTGACCTTCCGCAACGCCGAACCGGGTATCGCTCATTCCCAGAGGGGCGAAGATGTGCTTCTCGAAATAGTCGCCCAGTCGCATGCCGCTGATCCGCTCGACCGCGATGCCGAGGACGTCGGTCGAGACGGAGTAGTTCCAGCCTTGCCCGGGAGCGAATTCGAGCGGAAGCTTCGCCAGCTTCTCGACGAAACCGTCGCTGTCGAGATGGTCACGCGCGAAATCGAAATTGTGCTCGCGATAGACCGCGTCGATATTGTTGCGGTTCTGCAGGCCGTAGGTGAGCCCCGACATATGCGTCAGCAGGTCGACGAAGCGCATCGGGCGGGCTGGCGCGCCCGGAGCGAAAGGGATCGAGCCGCCGCCACCTGCATAGACATGCAAATTGGCGAACTCGGGGAAAACCCTGGTCACCGGTTCTTCCAGCGCGACCTTGCACTGTTCGACGAGTTGCATGAAGGCGACCGAGGTGACCGGCTTGGTCATGCTGGCGATGCGGAACAGCGCGTCGTCGCGCAGCGCGCGCTTGTCGTCGCCCATGGTGCCTAGCTTGGTATAATGCACCGGCTGGCCATCGCGCGCGACCAGCAGTTGCGCGTTCGGCAGGCGACCGCTGTCGACATAGGCCTCAGCCAGGAAGGGTGCGATTCTCTCCAGCCTGTCGGCGTCGAAACCCAGTGCTCCGGCGTCAGCCAGCTCGAACATTCAGCTCTCCTCTCCCGCGCATACCTATGCTTCGGTTTTGTACGAATAGCGAATTCATCTGTTCTTGCCACCCTCATACCTTTGCTTCGAAGGCGGCTTGCACATCGAGGACAAGCGGGGTTAGATCGCGGCTGGAGAGAGTCGCCGGGCAAGCGTCGGCAGATGAGGGGATATCGATGAACGATCTCGCGCAGGCGATCGATTTCGTGCCACCGGCGAATTGGCCGGCCATGTCGCGGCAGGAGTGCGTCGAGCGCCTGACTGCACCGGGGCAGCGCTTCGAAATGGAGACGATCGACATTCACGGCGTGCCCACGCGCGTGTGGAAAAATGCACCTGCGAACCTGCGCCAGGTGGCCATGGCCGGGCGTGCGCATGGCGACCGGCTTTTCGCAATCTACGGAGACGAGCGCGTTACCTATGACGCGTGGTTCCGCGCGGTCGCGCGCCTCGCGACCGAGTTTCGTGCGCGCGGGATCGGCAAGGGCGATCGCGTCGCGCTGGCGATGCGCAATCTTCCCGAATGGCCGGTTGCCTTTTTCGCCGCGACCACGGTGGGCGCGATCTGCGTTCCGCTCAATGCCTGGTGGACGGGGCCCGAACTGGCCTTCGGGCTTGCCAATTCGGGGTCGAAACTGCTGGTCTGCGATGCCGAACGGTGGGAGCGGCTGGCCGAGCACCGGGCCGAATTCCCGGAACTCGAGACGCTCCTGGTTTCGCGCGGGGAGCAAGCGCTCGAGGGAACCGAGCGGCTCGAGGACATCATCGGTACGCCCAATGATTATGCAGCGCTCCCGCAGGGCGAGTTGCCGCCCGAAGAGATCGCGCCGGAGGACGAGGCGACGATCTTTTACACCAGCGGCACGACTGGCCAGCCAAAGGGCGCGCTGGGCACGCACCGCAATCTGTGCACCAATATCCTCTCGAGCGGGTTCAACGGCGCGTTTGCGGCGCTAAGGCGGGGCGAAGTGCCGCCCGAACCGGTGCAGAAGGTCGGCCTGACGGTCATCCCGCTGTTCCATGTCACTGCCTGTTCGGCCGGACTGATGGGCTATGTCGTGGCCGGGCACACGCTGGTCTTCATGCACAAGTGGGATCCGGTGAAAGCATTCCAGCTGATCGAGCGCGAAAAGGTCAATCTGACCGGCGGTGTACCGACTATCGCCTGGCAATTGCTCGAACATCCCGAGCGCAAGAACTACGACCTCTCCAGCCTCGAGGCGATCGCCTATGGCGGGGGCGCCGCCGCGGCCCCACCGGGGCGGCAGAACCACCGAGGGGCTCGCGCCACCGCCGCCGCAGGGGCGGGGCGCGGCGGAGAGCGAGGCGACCCACCCCCGGCTTCCCCCCCGGACCCCCCTCACCCCCCCCCCCACGG